>CBDUOG010000016.1:0-36035 GCA_965368785.1 uncultured Gammaproteobacteria bacterium
GCGAGCGCAATTTGTTCGGCATTTGCCCCGTCCGGAAGCGCGACCAGAATATTGGCAAGCTGCACTTCATCGCTGTTAACGTCGCGCTTGGCCAGATATTGGTCAATCTCCGATTCGCTAACCAGCACGCGCGACTGCACAATGCGTTGCTGCAGACGGCGCACCATGATCTCTTCGCGCAATGTATTGAGGTATGACTCAAATTCAAAACCATCGCGCTTCAGCGCGGCCTTCATCTGATCGAGCGTCATTCCGGCATTGCCGGCAACCGACTGTGCCGTACGCAATAGCTCCGAATCAGCAATCCGGATACCCGAAGATTCGGCGCGGTCGACTTGCAATTTCATGATGATCAGACGCTCAAGAACCTGACGCTCAAGAATGTCACGTGGCGGCAATTGTGCTTCACGACCGCTGTATTGCTTCAAGATATTTTCGACGGCGATATTCAATTCGCTCGCCAGGATGACGCTCTCATCGGCAATTGCCACGATTCGATCGATTTCACTGCTCGCCTGGGCACGGGCTGGCTCAGCAGATACAAATCCAGCGAGAGCGATGACTAGCCCCGTGAACACACTGCGAATGGAAAAGCTCATGTTTACTCCTTGTTGCATCGAACGGTTGCTGCGACGCTAATGTTTATGGTGAATAGCCAAGAATAGCATTACCGAGCAAGCTATCGGCGTCGCGGCCGAATCGGCCAATTCCGTTCAGCTCGATTTCAAGATAAATTCCCAAATCCGGATTTTGTCCGGGTGCGGGGATATAGCGGCGGGCCACTGCACGAAATGCCATGCAGCAACTTTTCCACTCCAATCCCGCCAACGCCTCAAAGGTTTCATGGTCACGAATTGAGTAATTCCAGCGGGCCAGCCAGCGCCAGCTCTGGCTGACCGGATAGACGAAGCTGGCATCGGCTTGTTCGATCAGGTCGCGACGATAGCGGTAAGCCAGGTTGATCACACCGTTATTGTCCAGGCGCCATTGCGAGCGCACAGCGGACAATGCCGTTTCGCTTCCAAATTCATCGAATTGGTAGGCATAACCCAAGTTCCAACGATTGCTGAGCTGGCTATTGGCTTCAAAGACGTAGTACGAGCCGTTGTCGCCGGTTATCGGGTCCGATGGCAGGCTTACCCGGGGTGGCTCAAAGTAATGCACGCGACCGAGGCCGAGGCTGAGTCGCTCTAAGCCGCTCGCCTGCTCAATAAAGCGCGTGCGCAATGCCAATGTAAGCTGGTCGGCATCGGTTTGCCGGTCCGCACCGCTGTAGCGGTTTTGGCGGAACAACGACGGCCAACTGAAACTCAAGGTTTGGGTATCGAATAGCGGCAAATCATCCTGGTCGCGATAGGGGACGTTCAGGTAGAACAGGCGCGGCTCAAGCGTTTGAATAAATCCGTGCTCGCGCCAGGAGCCTTCGCGCTCAAAAAATAGCCCGAAATCGGCGCTACTAATCGGCGTGGATCGCTGCGGGTCGAGTGAAAAACCGGGCGGAACAGCACCGGGTTCGAGCTGGTATTGAGTATGGCGAAATGCAACACGCGGACGCAGATACCACCAATTGCCGCCCCAATCGGCGCTGACATATGGCTGCAGATCGATGCGTTCGCCACCGGGGTTAAGGTCATGGGTGAAGCGGACTGCTTCAACACGAATACCGAATTCCCAATTCTGCGCAAACTCGCTGTGCCACCGGCTCAGTAAGCGGGGCATGCGTCGGAATGGCTCCTGGCCGGGCAGGATGCTCGGATTAGCGATATCCCACTGCTGGCCGCTCAGGCTTACTCGCCAGTTATTTCCAAGGCCGTAGATACCGGCCTCGCTGCTCAATAGTGACAGCGCGCTCGATTCGATTTGATTGCCAAAGTCCTGAAAATAAGCCGGGTCGGAGACATGCTGAATATCCGCGCGCAACTGCCAATTCGCATCTAAGCCGCTGTGGTGGCGCCAGCGACCCACACCGCGATCTTGCCCGGTGATTCGATCATCGCCAATCCATGAGCCGGAGATTTCGCCGGCATGTTGGCCTTGGGCAGATAAGTAGCGAAATTCGGCGCCCATCGCCACGCCGCGCTTTGAAATCCAGCGCGGGCTCAGCGTCGCGTCGTAATTAGGCGCAAGGTTCAGATAGAAGGGCAGCTCAATATCAAAGCCGTTGCGTTCGTTATAGCCAAGCTTGGGGCTTAACAAGCCGCTGCTGCGTTGCTCGTTAATCGGGAAACTAACCCAGGGCAGCCAGACCACCGGCACGCTGCCGAGGCGCAGAACGGCATTACGAGCGACCGCTTTGCCTTCGGCTTGGTCAATTTCAATTTCATCGGCTTCAAAGGCCCATTGGCGCTGACCCGGTGGGCAAGTTGAGAATGTCGCGTTGCTCAGGGTGCCGATGTCGCCGACACTGCGCACGGAGTCCGCCTCGCCGTTACCCATTTGCGGTTTGCGCAATTGGTATTGGACTTGCTCCAGTTCCAGGCTGTCATTGGCAAAATCACTGCGAAATCGCTTGGCCTGAAAGCGCATCGACCCGTCTTCGTAGGCGGTGTCGGTATCCGATGCGGCGCGTTCATTGCTGTGATCATAGGACAGCTGCTCGGTGCTCAGCTTTTGATCACCATGGGTCAAGGTGACATTGCCGCTGAGCTTGGTCTGATCCGGGTCGGAAATATCAACGTTGTCCGCATCAATCAGTGTTTCGGCAAGCGCTCTGTCTGCTTTCTTCGCAGGGTCTGCAGGATCAATATGGAGCGGATAGGCTGCTTTGCAGCTGAGTTCTTGATTCTCACTGGCGGCTCCGGCACTGGGCGTGAGCAAAGCGGCTAGCAGGCTCAGGGTGAGCGGATGCGAATAGATTGTGCGCACGAACAGTTCCTTCACTAATTATTGTTTAAGCCTGAAAGCCTTGTTGGATCATAAATTAGTCGATGAGCCAGAAACCCGAACAATTCGATCGGCGCTGGAATGACAAATTCAGCCCCGAACAATACGCCGTATGCCGTTGTTCTGCGACCGAACCCGAGTTTTTCCGTAGGTTCTGAAATCATCACGCTGTGGCCAAGTATATCTGCGTGGCGTGCGAAGTTCCCCTGTTAGGCCGGGGGTAGATACACGATTTAGCCCTGTTTGCGCCTCTGCTGTGCAGGCAGCCCGATTACGCTATGGTGTTCGCGGAGCAGCGTTGGATTTCACTCAAGAGTAGGATATTTCTAAAGCCCCGGCGGTCCCAGCCGACATTATTTACAGACCGCGTATAGCTATCGAGCCCTTAGCTTGTGCCAGTTCCGCGGGTTGCCACGGGAAATTGATGAATTCAGATATCAGCTACAACCAAGCTTTACGTGCCCTAATTATTGAAGATATGGCTTCGGTGCGCATGTTGCTGCGTGCGGTTCTGAGTGATTTGCAGCTGGAAATCGTTGCGGAAGCAAAAGTCATTTCGCGGGGCCTGGAGCTGTTTCGCGAAATTGAGCCGGACATCGTGTTTTTGGACTTAGGATTGCCTGATGGCAATGGCCTGAGCATTATTCAGCAACTCAAACGCGAACGGCCTCACGTGTGTATTGCGATTTTGTCAGCTGACGCCGGCCAGCAAAATGTACAGAGCGCATCGGAGTTAGGCGCCGATCATTTTATTGCCAAACCTTTTACCGCTAAACGCATTGGTCAGATTGTCGATCAAGTCGTGCGGCTACGACACTTCAATGTAAATACACCTAGTGACTAATCTCGCGCTGTGTGCCTAATCCTTTTAGAAATGCCGGCACCGCAGAACCAAGCGCACTGGGGCTATACCCGCCCTCCAGAAACGCCACGACTCTTCCCCAGCAGCACTGGTCGCTGAGCTCGCGAATTTTTTGGCCGATCCAGAAAAAATCCCCGTCGACTAAATTGAGATCCGCCAAAGGGTCTAGCCGGTGACCGTCAAAACCGGCGGAAACCAGAATTATCTGCGGATTAAATTGACGTACTGCAGACAATAAGTCTGACTCCCACGCGTCTTTAAACGCTGCGCCATCCGAGCCCGGAGGCAGTGATCTATTCATGGCATAGCCGCCGCCGCAGTCTGAATCTGCGCCGCTGCCGGGGTACAGCGGAACTTGCTGGGTTCCAAACATGCGCGTGCGCGGATCAGAGCACAGGATGTCCTGTGTGCCATTACCGTGGTGGACGTCGAAATCGAGCACGGCGACGCGTTCAAGCCGATGTTCCATCACGGCGTAGCGCGCAGCAACAGCAATTGGATTAAACAGGCAAAAGCCCATGGCGGTGTCTGCGGTGGCGTGGTGTCCGGGCGGGCGGGTGGCGCAGAACGCCTGCTCATTGCGCGCATGCATTACCGCATCCACTGCAGTCACGGCCGCACCGCAGGCTCTTAAGGCTGCCTGAGCTGAGCCGGGCGACATGAATGTGTCGGCATCGAGCATGCGCAAACCCGTGTCGGGCTGGTCCAGGACTTGCTCGATCAGTCGCTCGCTGTGTGCCAGCGCGATATGCGCGCGATTTGCAGCTGGCGCGTCAATAACCGGAAGTGCACCCAGATGCGCGCTAATACCTTTGAGTACAGCCTCTAAGCGTTCCGGACATTCAGGGTGACCCGGGCCGCCACTGTGCGTCAGGCAGGCCGGGTGGCTATAGATTTTGACGCTTAGCTGTTGCGACGATTGTGCTGCCACAGGACTTCACCGGCGCCATCAGCGCGGGCCAATACCCGGGCAATGACGAATAACAGGTCGGATAGCCGATTTAGAAAGTGCACAGCTTCACTGCGCACATCTTCGCTTTGCGCAAGCGTCACCACACGACGCTCAGCGCGCCGGCAGATGGTGCGCGCCATGTGTGCATGCGCCGCTGCCACGCCACCACCCGGAAGGATAAAATCTTTCAGCGCTGGCAAGTCTGAATTAAGTCGATCCAGGCTCTGTTCCAGACCGTCGATATCGGCCTGCATGATTGCCGCATGACCGGGGATGCAAAGCTCCCCGCCCAAATCAAATAACTGATGCTGCACGCGAGTAAGGATGTCGACAATATCTGCGGGCAACGGGCAGGCTAATACGACACCGATGGCGCTATTGGCTTCATCGACGGTGCCGTAAGCCTCTACTCTCAAGCTGTCTTTGCTCACACGCGAGCCATCGCCCAGACCGGTTGAGCCATCATCACCGGTCCGCGTATAGATTTTCGAAAGACGGTTTCCCATCTCAGGCCGTATACGTTTTCAACACAGAAATTTGGCGACGCGCGAACGCGAAGCCACCAAACAGGATTGTTGAATACACCGCGACACCGGCGAGCTGGTTCTTAAAGAACGGAATGGCCGCGCTATAGCAAGACACTAGGCTGATGTCGCAATAGGGCTTGGCCGCAGACAGCCACATCAGGCCGTTGCTGACTAAAAAGAACAGCAGTGCGCCTGAGAATCCGGCAAGCGCTACTGACAAAACGCCGACCCGGCCGCGCAACAACATGCCACCGAAACTGATTACCGCGATACACGCGTAGATGCTGACAAAACCGGCACTGGCAAAATATTCCGCGTACATACCGCCGTTGATTGTGGCCAGGGCAATGTCCGAAATCAGCATTGCCAACAGCGGCACTAATACGGCCATGCCACGGTGGGCAAAGTAGGCGCCGGCAAACAGTGCCATCGCTTCAACCGGCGAAAAGTTCATCGGATGTGGGATTAGGCGTGTGAGTGCGGCGACAATGATCATTGCCAACAGCATCAGGCTGCCGGGTGTAACGAGTTCGGAGTTTTTTGATTGTTGGGACATGATTTGATCTAGGTCTGGCTGTCGATAGCTTAGAATCGATAGGATAACGCAGAACGGCCCGGCAAGGCCGGCTTTTTGGTGGTGCACATGAGCGCAACACACAATTTCACTCACGATATTCTGATTCTAGGCGGCGGTCTGGTCGGAAATGCCTTGGCCTGCGCGCTTGAGGGTCATGGCTTGCGGGTGGGGCTGGTTGAAGCGCAGGCGCCGCCGACGACACAATCGGCTCTAGATCAGAGGAAAATTGCCCTGGCCCGCGCCAGTTTAATCGCACTAGAGCAGTTGGGCGTGCTGCAAGGACTGGAAAGTCCGCCTGAACCGATCAAACACATTCATGTTTCGGCAGTGGGCAGTTTCGGCGCGCTGCGCTTGGCGGCTTCCGGCTTCGATTTGAGTCATTTTGGCGCGGTGGTCCTGGCCGGTGATTTAAACCGTGCGCTGTTGGCCAAAGTATCTGCGCTGCAGAATCTGGATCATCGGATGCCTGCGCAGGTGCTGGCTGTGCGCAATCTGGCGTCAGGCCCCGTGGTCGATGTGTTGCAGGACGGAAAAACCGAATCCTTGGTGCCTAAATTACTGTTAGCCGCCGATGGCAGCGCTTCGATCACTCGAGATGCCATGGGAATTTCTGCGACCACTCACGACTACCAGCAGCGCGCGTTTGTCTGCACGCTGCGCAGCAGCCAAAGTCCTGACGGTCGGGCGTTTGAACGGTTTAGTGCGCAGGGGCCCGTTGCCCTTTTGCCGATGCCCGACGGATTGTTCGGCGCGATATGCGGGGTGTCTGCTGCCGATGCAGACGCGGTTGCGGCGATGAGTGATGAGGCTTATGTCGATTACTTGCAGCAGCGCTTCGGCTGGCGCGCGGGGCGCATACGTGAATGTGGAAAGCGCAGTGTCTATCCCTTATTGAGCGTCGTGGCGGATCGCTTGACCGCAAATCGCACGGTACTGCTTGGCAACGCGGCGCAATCAATCCATCCGATTGGTGCGCAAGGGTTTAATTTGGGCTTGCGTGATGCGCTCAGTGCAGCCGATGTGATCGCTGCGATCGGTCCAGACGGATTAGGCTCCCACTACATGCTCGAAGAATACGTCCGGCGGCGCAGTCAGGATCGAGCGCAAACATTGGCGTTCTCAGATGGCCTGGCGCGTTGGACCGCAAACGATTCAAGCACAGCAAAAATTATGAAATCGACCGGGCTCGCAATTCTGGCGCTGGATAAGGGCTTGCAGCAACGGCTGTTGGGCGGCGCTATGGGCTTTCGCGGCCGGGTGCCCGAACTGATGCAGAGCGCAGGATGAGTCGCCTCGATCAGTTTGATGTTGCGGTGATTGGAGCAGGGGTCGTCGGTTCCGCTGCGGCGTTGCTGTTGAGTCAGGCCGGTTATCGGGTGGCGCTTGTTGAGCCGCAGGCTGATCGCAGCTGGTCGGGAGTGGGCAGTGATTTACGCGTGTATGCGCTCGCGCCAGACGCGGCAGTTTTGCTTGAGCGTTTAGGCGTTTGGGAAAGAATCGTTGAGCACGCTGTGGTCTATCGCTCCATGCATGTGTGGGATGCGGGTGGCGAGCAGGCCTTGCATTTGGATGCCAACGAGTTGGCCCGGTTAAATCTGGGTTGGATTGTTGAGCACGGTTTAATGGTTGATCGATTGCTCGCTGCGTGCAGCGGTCAGAAAAATATAACGATGTTCTGTCCGGCAATGCTTGATCAGCTCGACGTCGATGAGCAATCGGTTCGCTTGACCCTGGCCGATGGCCGGCGAATTGGATGTGCTTATGTTCTTGGAGCCGATGGTGGGCAGTCGAAGTTGCGCCAGTTGGGCGCGATTGAAGTTGATGAATACGATTATGCGCAACTGGGATTAGTTGCCTACATTCAAACCGAGCAGCCGCATCAAAATACTGCGTGGCAACGCTTTTTGCCGGGCGGGCCGTTAGCGGTGTTGCCATACCATCAGGGCTTATGCTCGATCGTGTGGACCCAGCCGGACACTGAAGCGCGGCGACGCACGCAGATGAATGAAGATCAATTTTGCCTCGAGCTTGAGCGCGCGTTCGATCGAAAGCTGGGCAGATTCAGCCTGCAATCCAAGCGCGTTTTATTCCCACTCAAACGCAAGCTCTCCACAACAATGGCGCGCGAGCGCATCGCGCTTCTGGGCGATGCGGCGCACGTTGTTCATCCCTTAGCCGGACAGGGCGTCAATTTAGGCTTGCGAGATGTCGCCGGGCTATCAACACTGATTCATCAGCGCGAAGCTAAACCGGTGCTTTGGCAACCTGATGAGTTGCGTCGATGGGGAATTACCCGGCGCAGTGAAGCGGTAATCGCCGCGCACACCTTTGAGCAGATCAACCGGCTGTACTCGAATGATGCGTTCATTCCCGGATTGCTGCGTTCGAAAATTCTTGGCTACACCGATCAGCTCACGCCGATCAAGCAACGGTTGATGAAACTGGCGATTGGTACTTAGTGAGCGCCTTCGGGCGTGGCAAGCACGGTAATTTCTTCGCGGTCATGATAGAGCTGCTTCGCTCGAATGAGCAGCGGCGTTTGCGCTTGATCTCGCAGTATTTCCAGGCACTTAATGGTCTCCTCGTAGCGCTTTTTCATCGGTAGCTTGAGATTGAAAACCGTCCGGCGGCAGTGTTTCTCGCGTAGCCATTGGCCCATCAGACTGGCGACTCGCGCGGGGCTTTCAACCATGTCACAAACCATCCAATCCAAGGCTTGCGAGGGTAACCAGCGAAAGCCGTCCGCGCGCTGATGTTCGACAAGTCCGCTGGCCATTAACTCAGGCTGCATCGGACCGTTATCGATCGCGATCACCTGCATCTGATGGCGCGTAAGTACCCAGGTCCAGCCGCCGGGTGCTGCGCCGAGGTCGGCAGCACGCATGCCTGATCGCAACCATAGCTCGCGCTCTCTGGCATTGAGCAGTATTTGAAATGCTTCTTCGAGTTTTAACGCGGAGCGGCTCGGTGCGGACTGCAAGAATCGCAGGCGCAGGATGCCACCTGGATGCGGCGAACAATTGCCCGGCATCGCAGAGCCCAAAAGCAAATGGGTGCCGCTGAGCAAGGTAATGGTCAGTCGTGCGCGATTCGCATCGCCGCGCGCGGTGATGAGTTTGGCCTGCTTGAGCTTCGGTCGCAGAGCATTGGTCAGAGCACGCGCCAGCCCTGATAGATCGCGATATGCATCGCCATCGGAGTGTTCGACGCACACATCGCCGAAGGGTAGTAGCGATTGATAGGCGGGGCTTTCCAGCGCGCGCAGTATCGGACCAATCCGATCGGTGCTGTCACTGATACGAATCTCGTCGAACAGAGCCAGCAATTGCCGCGAGAAAATCAGTTGATCTAATCGGATCTGTTTGCAGACATCGAGTGGGTTGACCCCCAGAAATCGCACCAGGCCACTACTCTTTTCAGTTTGCACATAACCGTGCATACCGCAGCGCGCCGACTTCTCAATCAGCTCTGCCGCTAATTCTGATTCGAATCCGGGGCGACAATAACAAAGAAGGCCTTCAGTAGATGAGGCCATCTTCTGCATACTTTCTGAGGACTGCGCACGCTTCATCTCGCATTAAATCAGTTTTCACTTCGATTCCGCGCTGGCGCAATTCCGCGACCCAGTTCTCCGGAATCGGGCCTTCATCAAATTGGGTCAAGCTGGTAACGTCTTCAGCACGGGCGCCAACCAACAGCAGATCAATTCCAGCCCAAATGAGCGCACCAAAACACATTGCGCAGGGCTGCGCAGAAGTTGCCAGAACCATTTGGCTGCCCGACTGATTGAGCCGAAACTGCTGGGTTCTTTGCTGGCTGGTAGCTAAGGCAAGAATTTCTGCGTGGGCATGCGAGCAGGTGTGCGCAACAACGCGGTTTACCCCGACGCCTACTAAGCGCCCCTCACTGGTAAAAACTGCGGCGCCAAACGGTCCGCCGGTACGGCGATCTACGTTAAGCTGAGATAATTCAATGGCCAACGCAATCTTACTGGCGTCGCTATCGTAGATTTTATCGCGGTCAACTTCCTGATGAATCCATGCAGGTAGGCTCAGATGCACTTGTCCGTAAAGCATGCCTTACTCCAAAATTTGTAATTCGCTCTGAGTTCCTGCTCGACAGTTATTTTCGACACAGGCGCAGCTACTGATTTCGGGAAAGCCGCAGATGCTTTGCATGTCGTTCTTCTCGCACTCAGCTTGCACGGCGGCCGGGTCGGTCGGGCTGTCCACATTCACGCAGGCCGGGTAGTAGCCGCAGCAGTTACCGACATCTTTAACGACGCAGTCGCTGTCCCGGGTGCAGCTGTAATCAACCGTCACAGTAGGTCGATCTAATTTTGCCGCAGACGGAGTCGCCGGAATATCTGCAGATGTGCTGGCATCTGAGCTGCATGAAGCCAGAACAGCCATGAAGCAAAGCGCGAGCACCGGATACAGCAGAGATCGAGTCATATATGCCTCAAGTTTTTTGCCAGGTGTCCCGAAGTGTAACTGTTCTATTGAGAACCGGCTCAGATTGACTATGGTCGTGACGATCCGCAACAAAATAGCCGAGACGTTCGAACTGCACTCGCTCTTCGGGTTTTAGCAAGGCCACCGAGGGTTCAGTCTGGGCGACGATGGTTCTGACCGAGTCCGGGTTGAGATAGTCCCGAAAGGTTTTTCCGTCAGTTTCGTCGTCGGGATCGGCAATCGAAAATAAGCGATCGTAAAGCCGGATTTCTGCGGCTACCGCATGCCGTGCGCTGACCCAGTGAATCGTTCCCTTCACTTTGCGTGAGGAACCCTCTAGTCCTGAGCGACTGGTCGCATCGAGGGTGCACTTAAGCTCTTGAACCTGACCGTCAGCGTCTTTGACCAATTCTTCGCACTTGATGATGCCGATGCCGCGCAGGCGAACTTCACCGCCGGGCGTCAGACGGTGAAACCCTTTGATCGGGTGTTCCATAAAATCATCTTGCTCAATAAAGAGCTGCGGGGAGAATGGCACCTCGCGCTCGCCCATTTCTGGCGCCTTGGGGTGATTAGGGAACACGATGGTTTCCTGATGGTCGGCATCCAAATTAGTGATGGTGAGTTTTAAAGGTGCTAATACGGCCATGCGCCGCTGCGCACTGCTATCGAGGTCTTCGCGTACGCAGCCTTCGAGCACTGAGAAATCGATCAGTGAGTTCTGTTTGCTTATGCCGATTCGCTCAGCAAATAGACGCAGTGCAGCGGCCGTGTAGCCGCGACGACGAACGCCATTGATGGTGGGCATGCGCGGATCATCCCAGCCCGCTACCAGCTGTTCTTCGACCAATGCACGCAATTTGCGTTTGCTCATCACGGTGTAATTCAAGTTAAACCGCGAAAACTCGATTTGCCTTGGCTTTCCAGCGGTGTTGGGCATTCCCTGATCAAGCACTGGCTGCATCAATTCGGGATTGCCAGCGAAGTCGACCTTGTCGACACACCAGTCATAAAGCGGGCGGTGGTCTTCAAACTCGAGTGTGCACAGGGAATGGGTTATGCCTTCAATCGCATCGGAGAGCGCATGGGCAAAGTCATACATCGGGTAGATGCACCACTGTGTGCCGGTGTTCTGATGGCTGATATGTTTGATTCGATACAAGGCCGGATCGCGCAGATTAATATTGCCGCTGCTCATGTCGATCTTGGCACGTAAGGTTTTACTGCCATCAGCAAATTCACCTGCGCGCATGCGTCGGAACAAATCTAAGTTTTCATCTGCGCTGCGTTCGCGATACGGTGAATTGCGCCCCGGCTCAGTCAGGCTGCCGCGATATGCCCTGACTTCTTCGGCGTTTAAATCGCAAACGAAGGCATGGCCATCACGAATTAATTTTTCAGCCGCCAGATACAAGGCTCCGAAATAGTCCGAAGCGTGACGAAGCTCTTGCCATTTAAATCCCAGCCATTGCACATCTTCTTTAATCGCATCGACGAACTCGAGCTCTTCGCGTGCCGGGTTAGTGTCATCAAAGCGCAAATTGCAGATGCCGCCAAATTCGGTTGCGAGCCCGAAATTAAGACAGATCGACTTGGCATGGCCAATATGCAAATAGCCATTGGGTTCGGGCGGAAACCGCGTCCGCACTTGAGTATGGGTGCCCTGCGCCAGTTCGTTTCGGACGATCTGCCGAATGAAGTCGGTGCGTTCAGGGGTAATCTGCGGGTCAGCGTTGTCGCTCATTGTTCAAATTTCGTAAAGCCGGGGGCTTATTCTAACGGCTAGGCCGCCGCTGGGGTGAACTTGTTTGAACTCGGCGGTCTAGGGCTTAAGATTGACGTATATTCAGCCTTAAAGGATTAGGCAGTGCGCAATCTAGATTGGCGGGCGGCTCACCAGTCAACCCTTTTTCTGCTTATGGCGTTTAGGCTTAGGGACGTGCTACCGGAGTTTTGCACATGAATTTCGATACGAATATTCGACCGACAGTATTTATTCTCGGCCTGGTGACCGTGATATTACTGCTGGCCGCAATCTTAGCGCCCACCAGTCGAATAGAGCTGTCTAAGAGCATTGCGCCATTGGAGTTAGCCACGACTCAGGCCGATTCTGCGACGGCGTTGAAAGACATCCTGAGCGGCTACATACGGCCGGGCTTTTTCCCTGAGAGCAGCGGTACGCTGAGTTTAGAGCCGCGCCGGGGCAAGGCAATCTGGATTCGCATTCAAACCGACTTAAATGTTGATGACGATCAGATTCGTTTTATTCGTCTGGAGCGAGCACCGATTGATCGCTTGAGTTTGTATCTGCCGGAAGATCCGGAGAAGCCGGTCGCTTCTGCGCAGTTCTTCAGACTGGGCAGTTGGGATTCGCGTTGGCCCGATGGCTTTGTTTTGCGCCTGCCCGATTCGGTTACCGGTGCGTCGAGTATTTATCTCAAGCTTGAAGGTTCGCTCGATATAAGAATTACCCCACAGATCATTGATGGCTCCACGCTGGCAAAACGCGAAGAAGGCAGCAAGCGTTTGTTTATGCTGGTTTACGGCGTGATTTTCTTAGGTTTTGTTCTTGGCTTCTTGAGCCGCGCATCCTTCAGCATTGTGCAGTCGTTCTGGCTGATTTTCGCTTTATTCGTATCGGCTTTGTCGTTCGTTTTTCTCAACGATCATTTTTCGTCGCTGCCCGCAGAGCTACCGTTCTATCCTGCCAGCAGTGTCACCGTGTACTCGATGGCACTATTGCTTTCATCGGCGTTACTCGGTGTACTTAGAACCGGTGCCGGCTTAGATGCTACTTCACCGTTCCTGGCTCAGTGGTATCAGCGTCTGGGTTGGGGTTTGGCCGCTCTGGCGATTCTTGGGTTTTTTGTGCCTGAGCAGTACGCCAACTGGGTGCGTGCAATTGCCGAGTTTGCCTGGGTACAAGTGATTCTATTGGGTCTTCTGGCGTCGTCAATGGACTCCCGGCGCATGGCCTGGGCACCCATTGCGGTTCTGTCTTTGCTGCTGATATCGCTGCTGACCCGGGCATTAGCGGCGCAGGGAATCGTACCTGCGGTGTCGCTCGCCTTGTATTCATATCAGCTGCTAATTGCGCTGTTGTTATTAATTTTCGCCGCATTGCCCTGGGCTAGAAAACGTTTTCTGCCCGGCCATTTCTCGCGTGCGAAGGCCGACAAAAAAGTTGTGATTACTCCTGAAATGCAGTGGCAGGAAGTGCAGGGTCGGTTGGTTGCAGGTATTCAAACTGCCATTAAGCACGGCACCAGCGGTGACGATATCGGATGGATGGCGTATCGCAAACTGATCGAGTCATATCGCCAGTTAATAGAAGGCAATGCGGTGGCTGTCGTGCTCTCGGGCTTCCGTGGCCAAGACACGGTACTGGTCGATAAATCTGAGCAGGAGGCACGCTTTCAACGCTTGCTGGCTGAGCGTGGGCGGCTCCTGAAATCTCTGGCCAAGTTGCACGGGCCGCAGCAGATTGCGATTGAGTTTGAAGAAGATCAAAAAGAAACTGAGGCTCAAGTTCTGGTTATTCCTCTGCATGACAAAGACAGTAGCTGGGGTTTGCTGTTGATCGAGCGCGCGGCTGGACAAATGTTCGAGGCTGAAGAAATCAAACGCTGCTCGGTATTGGCGGAAGCAACTCTGCATGCACTGACAAATGCCGGCACTGCCCATGAAAAGAAGCAGCAGCGAGATTTAGATGCGGATCTGGGGGCATTACATAAAGAAGCACTTAGCCGCGAAGTAAATATGAGTTTCGAGCGTTGTCGTAACCAGACAAAACCATTTTCGGTGGTTCGAATTGTGATTGAGGCGAATGAGGACTCGATGCCGGTTCTCGATAAGATGCAGTTCATTTTAAATGCGGCCCGCGAAGATATGGCGTTCGGTGGCATCGTCGGTCGCGATGGTGAAAATCAGCTTCTGTTGGCTTTGCCATCACAAGGCACTCCTCAGGCACGTGCGTTCGCGCAACAAATTTTGCTTAAAGTTGATGCGATGCTACCCGGGGCACTCAATGATGATGAAGACAAGCCGCGCTGGCGGGTAGGCATCGCCGGATCGGCAGTTGGAGAAATTTCTGCGCGACCGATGATGGAGCGTTTGGCGAGGGCCATTGCGCGTACCCGGGCGCCAGGTGCTGCGTCGGTTCAAGTGGAGCTGCCGGTCTCATGATGTTGGTAATTGGCAACAAAAACTATTCGTCGTGGTCGATGCGTCCCTGGGTGTTGCTCACGCATTTTTCAGTACCTTTTTCTGAGCACCAACTGTGGTTGGACACTCCGGAGTTTAAGCGTGATATTGCCTCGATCTCTCCTACTCGAAGAGTGCCTGTGCTGCATGACAAATCGGCGGTTATCTGGGATTCGTTGGCGATCTGCGAATATGTGAACGAGTGCTATCTGCAGCAAAAGGCCTGGCCCGCTGACATGCAGGCTCGCGCTCAGGCGCGCTGTATTGCTGCTGAAATGCATTCGGGTTTTGCCGCATTGCGTTCACAGCTACCGATGAACTGCCGTCGGTCCCCGAAAGCCAGACATTGGGATCAATCTGCTCAAGCGGATATTAACCGGGTGATCAGCATTTGGGAGACATTGCGCGAAGCCGCGCAACATGCATCAGCGCAACCGTACTTATTCGGCGAGTTTTCCATTGCCGATGCGATGTTTGCACCGGTTGTTGTTCGTTTTTCCGGCTACGGTGTGGAGTTGCCTGAGCGCAGTCTGGCCTACCAACAAGCGATGCTGGCTGCTCCTGGTGTTTCGCAGTGGATGGCCGCAGGGGTTGCCGAGACGCAGCGGCTACCGCACGAGGAAGTGTAGGTGTCGCTAAGCTCACGGGCCTCGGTCATTTCAATGATGATCGGAGCCATGCTCATTGGTACGACCGGCATCTTGGTCCGATACGCGGATGTGGCACCCACCGTGTCTGCATTCTGGCGCATGGCGCTGGGTGCAATTTTGCTGTGTATCGGATTGTATGGATTTGGTCGCCTCAGGGAAATGCCGAAAGCGGTTTGGCTATGGTGTTTGGCGCCCGGCGCTGCCTTTGCTGCTGACCTATTCCTTTGGCATAAAAGTATTCATCTGGTTGGGCCGGGAATGGCCACATTACTGGCCAATGCTCAGGTGTTCTTTATGGCGCTGATCGGTTTTGCGCTTTTCTCTGAACGTATTGGCAAGCGCCTTTTGATGGCAGTGGCGTTGGCTTTTTCAGGGCTCTGGTTGATGCTCGGTCAAGCTTGGGCCAATTTGGACGCTGGCTATCAGCTCGGCGTGTGGTTAGGCATCGGCACGGCGGTTTGCTACAGCATCTACAACGTCAGCATGCGAAAAACTCAAGCGGTCGCTTATCCGGTATCGGGCGAGCAGGTACTGATGGTCGCCTCATTTTTCTGTGCGTTCATGCTCGGCGTCGTAGCACTGCTGGAGGGTCATGCGCTGCATCAGATTAGTCTGAACAGCTTTCTGGTTTTGCTTTTGCTCGGTTTTGTCGGGCAGTGTCTGGGCTGGGTGCTCATCGTGCGGGCGATGCCGGCGTTGCCGATTGCGCTGATCGGGCTGCTTTTACTGTTACAGCCCACCGTCGCCTTTGTGCTGGATGTCGTTTTGTTCGATCGCCAGACCACTGGCCGTGAATGGTTCGGGCTGGCCTTGGCACTATGCGGAATTTTCTTCGCAGGTTTGCGCCGGCGTCAGGAAAAACCCGCCATCGTCAGCGAATCTACCGGGCCTGATAAGGCTTAGGTATCGTGTTCAACAAGGTCTTTGGCAAAGACTTGATGACATCGGCGACGCGCCCTATAAACTCATCCTGACCGGCACTTCGACGCCAGACCAGAGCGATACTTCGATGAGGTTGCGGTGACTTAAATCCGCTGATTCGAATATGCGGTGAGATAGGTACCGGGGCCTGAACTGCAAGTGACGGCAGGAGCGTCATGCCCACGCCAGCTGCAACCATTTGCCGCAAAGTTTCCAGCGAAGTTGCGCGAAATCCATCGCGCTCTTGAGTGCCTGAAAGTCTGCATACATCCAGTGCCTGGTCGCGCAAACAGTGTCCATCCTCAAGGAGCAGCAATTTGTGATCGCTTAAATCATCAAGCTGCAGCACGCGCTGTTTGCTTAGCGAGTGATGGGTTGGCATCGCCAGATAGAACGCTTCCTCAAAAAGTAACTCACTACACAGGCTGTCTTCATGGATGGGTAGGGCCAGACAGGCTGCATCCAGCCGGCCTGTCTTTAGTAGATCGATGAGTATGACCGACTTCTCTTCAGTTAGAAGCAATTCCAGCTTAGGAAAGCGCTGACGCAAACTCGGCATGATGTGCGGCAACAAGTACGGACCTAACGTTGGAAACACGCCGAGCCGGAATGAGCCCGAATCCGGCTCCCGGCTGCGTTGAGCGGTCTGTCTGAGTACATCGACATCAGATAAAATACGTTTGGCGTGCGGCAGAATTTCCTGACCTGCAGCAGTCAACAACACTTTGCGCGGCGCTCTTTCAATCAGCGCAACGCCGAGCTCTTCTTCCAGCTTCTTCAACTGGGTTGAGAGGGTCGGCTGGCTGACAAAGCAGGCTCGCGCGGCGCGGCCAAAATGCAGCGTTTCGGCGAGCGTAACGAAGTAGTGCAGGTCACGCAGGTTCATTATAGACAGTGCCTATCGAAATATTTAGCATCATTGAGTTTACATATGCGCGCGGCGTTGGCAAACCTGTCTGGCTCAACGAATCGGATGTATTCTTTTATTCTCGTTAGTCGGCCGGACAGCGCTGCCCGTGCAATTGGACAAGCGATCAGGATACGCTAAGGACCTCACAAGCATTATCGCGTCGAAGTGGAGATTTCGTTCTCAGCATTCTTAGCGATTGGAACAAGTAAGCGATGAGTAGTGAAATGGTTGGCCAACGCGTACAAGACATACTGGCGCAAGCAGTCCGTCTGCGCCCCAGGTCCGCGGGAGACGATTTAGCGGAGTGGGCCGCATCGGTTAGACATTTACTGCAACATGTACTGCAAAAGGATTATTCGTGGATCTTGTCGCATTCGCAGGATCCGATAAGCGATGCTGAACATGAGTTGTTTAAGACGTTGCTGCAACGCCGAATAGAGGGTGAGCCAGTGGCTTACTTGACTGGCTTTCGAGCTTTCTGGAAAGCGAACCTGGCGGTTGATAAATCGACACTAATCCCGCGACCTGAAACCGAGACTTTGGTTGAGGCCGCATTGTCGGTACTGGCACAAGATACAAATGCTTCGGTTCTGGATTTAGGTACAGGTAGCGGCGCGATCGCGATAGCCTTAGCCATGGAACGCCCGGGTGCTCGCATTACTGCTGTGGATTGTTGCGCGCGTGCGCTCGAGATGGCTCGCGCAAATGCACAGGAACACGGCGTGCCGGCGCTGCGGTTTGTGCACAGTGATTGGTTCGCAGCAGTAGCCGATCAACGCTTCGATCTAATCGTCAGCAATCCGCCCTACATCGCCGAAGACGACCCACACTTAAGTCAGGGTGATGTTCGCTTTGAGCCACGCACTGCGCTGGTATCCGGCACCGATGGGCTCGATGCTATTCGCACGATTGTCGGGCAATCGATTAGTCATTTGCATAGCGCAGGCTGGCTGATGTTTGAGCATGGAAGCGATCAGGCAGTGGCTGTGGCCGAATGTCTGCATGCTGCCGGGTTTGTCGAAGTTTCCACGCGTCAGGATTTAGAAGGACGCGACCGGGTAACCATTGGTCAGTACCACATGCCTGATCAGGCCTGAGCTTTTTGCGCTCCGGCGGCCTGCAGCAAATCCGGCCAGCGAGCCAAAATAGCCTG
Organism: uncultured Gammaproteobacteria bacterium; assembly: GCA_965368785.1. Lineage (GTDB taxonomy): Bacteria > Pseudomonadota > Gammaproteobacteria > Xanthomonadales > Xanthomonadaceae > Silanimonas. The sequence continues at coordinate 18,093 of CBDUOG010000016.1, forward strand.
ACGAATGCCTGGAGCATCAATACCTGCTTCAGCTAGAAGTTCTTCGCGCGAACCGTGTTCCTGAAACGCATCAGGCAACCCCAGCATCAGCACTGGCGTAGTTACCCTGGCCGCTTGCAGCAGCTCTGCAACGCCAGAGCCCGCACCACCGGCAATGACATTATCTTCAATCGTAACGATGCCTTGATGCTCGGCAGCCATACGCAGGATGAGTTCTCTGTCCAGGGGGCGAACAAACCGCATGTTGATCAGGCTAAGTCCGAGGCTCTCGGCCACTTGTTGCGCTGCCGGTACGACTGCACCGAATGCAAGTAGCACAACGTGTTCACCGCGAAGGCGAAGCTCAGCCTTGCCGATGCTCAATGGCTCCAGATCGGTTCCGGGAGCTACGCCAATGCCTTTGCCTCTGGGGTAGCGCACCGCGGCCGGGCCGGGGTACTGATACGCCGTGCTCAGCATTTTGCGGCATTCGGCTTCATCGGATGCCGCCATGAGCAGCATATTGGGAACGCAGCGCAGAAAACTCAAATCAAGATTTCCGGCATGTGTTGATCCATCCGGACCAACGACGCCGCCGCGATCAATAGCAAACGTTACGTCTAAATTTTGGATCGCCACGTCATGCACTAATTGATCGTAGCCACGTTGCAAAAACGTGGAATAAATTGCTACGACCGGCTTCGCGCCTTCGCACGCCATCCCAGCAGCCAGGGTGACCGCGTGTTGCTCGGCGATCGCGGTATCAAAATAGCGCAGCGGGAATTCTCTGCTGAATTCAACGAGGCCCGAACCTTCACGCATTGCGGGTGTAATGCCCATCAGGCGCTCATCTGAACGCGCCATATCGCACAACCATTGTCCAAAAACATCGGTATAGCTAAGCGCACCTGAGACTGACTTAGCGACGCCTTTGTGCGGATCAAATGGGCCCACAGCATGATAGCCAATCTGATCGCCTTCAGCGCGCTCATAGCCTTTGCCCTTAACCGTAATCAGATGCAGCAGCTGCGGACCTTTGAGACCCTTAAGATTTTTTAATGTATTGAGCACCGAGTCGATGTCGTGCCCATCGACCGGGCCCGAATAATGAAAGCCCATTTCCTCGAATAGGGTGGATGGCACTAGCATGCCTTTCCAATGTTCTTCCCAGCGCTTCATAAAGCGCGCCGCCGGGCTTGTGCGTTTGTCACCGAGTATTTTCTTGCCTCCCTCTCGCAGACTATTTACCGCGCGACTCGACATCAGTTTGCCGAGCATTTTGGTCAGCCCGCCGACATTTTCCGAGATCGACATCCGGTTATCGTTCAGCACAACCAACAGGTCGGGCTCCGGATCCATGCCGCCTGCGTGATTCAGCGCTTCATACGCCATGCCTGCGGTCATTGCACCATCGCCAATGACCGCGACAACACGTCGCCCATCACCCTGGCGCGAGAGCGCAACCGACATACCCAGCGCCGCAGAAATCGATGTTGACGAGTGTCCAACGCCGAAGGTGTCAAACTCAGACTCCCCGCGTTTAGGGAATGGCGCGAGTCCGCCTTTCTTCTTGACCGAAGTAATCTGGCCGGCTCGACCGGTCAAAATTTTGTGCGGATAACATTGATGGCCGACATCCCAAACGATTCGATCATCGGGAGTCTCAAACAAATAATGCAGCGCGACGGTCAGCTCAATAACGCCCAATCCGGCTCCGAAATGGCCGCCAGATTGGCCAACCGATTCAATCAAGTACCGGCGCAACTCATCGGCTACCTGAGCCAAGTCCGTTTCGGGAATTTGGCGCAGATCGGCAGGGCTATGAATTTTTGAGAGTAGGGGGTAAAGCGTGCTGTCCATTGGGGACTCGTCGTGCAACAGAGCACTATTTTCGGTTACTCGCGGGTCGACAGCAAGCTAATCAGCGACACGTCGATTCATAATTCAGGCAATTTGCGGGCAATCGGGCCCGGGTTTAGCCTTGGTTTGTGCTGGCAGCGTGCGAGGAGCGGCGTAATTTGCGCAAAAGCTTGCCGGTTTCTGCGCCGGATTGGGTTTTGATTTGTCCGCTGGAAAGGCCTGCGTTCAAAAAATTACAGACTTCCGATTGCTTGATGCCACTTTTCTCGACGAGCTCAGAAAGGCTTAAAGCATCGCGCATCAGTAGCGTGGCGAGCTTGAAATGGTCTGGAAACCGGCGTTCGATATGAGGCCATTGGGTGAGGCGATATTTATCATTTGCCGAATAATCCGCCAGGAGTATTCCTTCGCCCAGGCCATAGCCGAGGATCCAGGCCAAGCGGTGCAGCGGATAGGCGGACTGTGATCCTGCAGCGGGAACCGCGGCAATCGTCTGAATATCTGATGGGCTGATCGGCCGCTGCGCGTAGGGCAGCAGTTCGTCGATCTTGCCACCGCTATAGAACTGGTCGTGGGCTCGATCCAGTGTGATTGCCGGCATGGCAGAGGGCGTAAATCGCACCATCATCGCCAGCTCATCAGAGTTAATCCAATCCGATAGTCGCATTGCGCCGCCTGCGGCAGGTTGCGCGGCACTGGCGGTGAACACAGACCTGCGCGCCGCGGGAGTAGCCTGAGGCTCTTCGGCGCGCACCACGGGGTGCTCATGCGTGTTTTTTAGTATCCGATCGGACGTCGCGAGAATCGGAGTCTTTTGATTCAGCTTCGCCTCAATCTCGCTGAGCACTCGGCTCAATGCTTCGGGAGTGACCGGTTTCCGCGCGAAAAACTCGGTCTCTGCCTTACTGCCTTGACTCATTCCCAAACACACGCGCCCCTGACCGCGCGCATTCAGCCAGATCATGTGCCCGTAAATTGAGTCGAGGTCGATCACGATCAGCTGCGCGTGCTCCTCACTGACGCTCGACCAATTCGCGGTTCCAGGCTGGCCCAGCAATTTTTTGAGCGCTAATTCCTCATTGCTGTTGAATCCAGAGAAATACAGACTCGGCATACTCAACTCTTGAGTGGTGTTTGAGCCTGAAGTATTGGCTCTGGGAGCGCTTTGGTCAATGCTCAGGACTGCTAGAATGGCGGTTCCAGTTACATCTCAGGACCTGTGCGCATTGGATCGGCGGATATACCAAGCATTAAGCCGCGACCGTTCGCGACTCATAAGGGCTGCCGCGGTCGCAGCGAAGCCCGACGCAACGGATACCCATCGCCGACATTTTGAGCAGCTACTGGCCCAGTCATTGGTGGCAGTACAAAGCCGCCGCAATGCGTTGCCCGAGCCCAGGCTTAATTCAGAATTGCCGATTTACGCCCATGCCGACAAATTAGTCGAGCTGATTCAAAGCGAGCAAGTCATTATTGTGGCTGGCGAAACCGGTTCGGGTAAAACAACCCAATTGCCGCAACTGTGTTTGGCCGCCGGACGTGGTCAGACCGGAATGATCGGTTGCACCCAGCCGCGCAGAATCGCCGCGCGAAGTGTCGCCAAGCGAGTCGCCGACGAGTTGCAAGTCAGTCTCGGTAGCTTCGTTGGATATCAAGTGCGTTTTGAAGAGCGCGTGCAAGAAACGACCGGCATCAAGTTCATGACGGACGGAATTTTGCTCGCTGAACTACAGACAGATCGTTGGTTTAGCGCGTACGACACCATCATCATTGATGAGGCGCATGAGCGTAGTCTCAATATTGATTTCTTGTTGGGCTATCTCAAGGGCCTACTTCGCCGGCGCCCCGACTTAAAACTTATTGTTACTTCGGCGACGATCGATACGCAGCGATTCTCCGAGCACTTTAATAATGCTCCGGTAGTTAATGTTGAGGGCAGGGGCTATCCGGTTGAACTGCGGTATCGTGGTCCGGCCGAGGGCAAGGCCGAAGACGATGTCGATATTAACGAGGCAATCGCGCGCTGCTGCGATGAGTTTTTCGCCGAGCACCGTGGTGCTGATGGCGGTGATGTGCTGGTGTTCTTGCCGGGTGAGCGCGAGATCCGTGAGGCCCACCATCATTTGCAAAAACGAAAGTTCCGCCACGTGGCAATTCTCCCTCTGTACGCACGTTTGTCAGCAAAAGATCAAGATCAGGTTTTTTCGCCGTCCGCGCAAAGACGAATAGTTTTGGCAACCAATGTCGCTGAGACTTCGCTCACGGTGCCCCGGATCGCTTGCGTTATCGACACCGGCGTCGCACGGGTAAAGCGTTACAGCCCCCGCAGCAAAATGGATCGCTTGCACATAGAGCCGATCTCGCAAGCCAGCGCTGATCAACGAAAGGGCCGCTGCGGTCGCGTGCGCTCAGGGATTTGTTTTCGGCTGTATGCGGATGTTGATTTTCAGACACGCGCAGAGTTCACCGATCCTGAAATTCACCGCAGTTCGCTGGCCGGCGTGGTTCTGCGCATGTTGTGGTTGCGCCTGGGCCACATTGAAGAGTTTCCATTTATTGACCCGCCCGATTCGCGCTCAGTCAAAGACGGCTGGCAGTTGCTGTCCGAACTCGGCGCGGTTGGCGCGGCCCGGCAGTTAAGCGACCTCGGTCGAGAAATGGCTCAACTGAGCATCGATGTAAAATTGGCCCGGATTCTGGTTGAGTCAAAGCGGCGCGGCTGCCTCAAAGAAGCACTGACGATATGCTCGTTTCTGGGCACACAGGATCCGCGTGAAAGGCCTGCGGACGCACGACAAGCAGCCGATGAAGCCCATGCCAAGCACGCCGATGAGCGCTCCGAGTTTGTCGGGTTCTTAAAGCTCTGGGCGGCCTATCTGAAGGCACGCGAAGAACTGAGTCAGTCGAAGTTGCGTGATTGGTGTCGACACGAGTTCTTGAGCTATATGCGGATGCGCGAATGGCATGATCTGCATCGGCAACTCAATTTGCAGTCTCAGGGCTTAAAGTGGACTAGCAATTCGCAGCCTGCCGAGTATGACCAATTGCACCGCGCGCTAATAACTGCGTTCTCCTGTGAGATAGGGCGCAAGTCCGAGCGCGGTATCTACGAGGGGCCGCGCGGACGCAAATACCAGATCTTTCCGGGTTCGACACTGTTTAAGAGCCCGCCGGCGTGGATGGTCAGCGCGCAGATTCTGGATACGCAAAAAGTCTGGGCAATGTGCAATGCAAAAATTGAACCGCAGTGGGTTGTCGACTGCCTGCCGCACCTGCTATCACGAAAATCTTTCGATCCGCATTGGTCACGCAGGCAGGGAAAAGTCATTGCGCATGAGCAGATAAGTTTATTTGGTCTGGTGCTCATTGCAAAAAACCCCGTTCACTTCGGTGCACAAGACCCCGCGGCAGCGCGCGAAATCATGATTCGAGAAGGTCTGGTTACCGGTGAAGTAAACGCCCGGTGTGCGTTCCTCGCGCGCAATATGACCACTCTGGAAACGGCTCTTGAGCAAGAGGCTAAATTGCGTCGTGTAGGCATTATTGCCGACGAAGATTGGCAGGTAGCCTGGTATTTGGATCGGTTGCCCGCGGATGTTTGTAGCGTTTCCGGCTTAGAGAAATGGTACCAACGCCTGCCCGCCGAACAGCGCGCAAAGCTTGAATGGAAAGAGAGTGACCTGATCGTCGATGAAGACAGCAGTATTGACGCGTTTCCCGACTTTCTCAAAGTTGGCTCACTGAGACTAAAATTAAAGTATCACTTCGCGCCAGGGGCTGATGATGACGGAGTGAGTTTGGAAGTCCCAATTCACGTTCTGGGTGCGCTTGATTCTGCCCGGCTGAGTTGGTTGGTTCCCGGCTTGGTGCAAGAGAAAACGACGGCGTTGATAAAGTCCTTGCCAAAAAGCCTGCGTAAGAATTTCGTGCCGGCCCCGGATTTTGCCAAAGCATTCATCTCGGCTTATCCGGCCGCTGACGTTGATTCATTAGAGTCGGCGCTTGCACGCTACCTCAAAAAGGCCACGGGCTGTCAGATCAGTGCGGTTGACTTTGATTCCATGCAATTACCACCCCACCTCAATTTTTTGCTGGTGTTGCTCGATGATGCCGGTCGTGAGCTGGCCCGCGGACGAAAGCTCGAGGAGTTAACGCAGCGCTATTCAGTGGAAGCTCAAAAGGCCTTTGCGGACAGGGCCGGGGAGCATATACAGCAGTCCGGTTTAGAGGATTTCCCGGAGGGTGGTGTAGCGGATTCAATCAGCACTGAAGCCGGTTTGGTCGCATTTCCCGCGCTTGCGCTCGCTGAAGGCGTGCTTGCGGTAGACGTATTTTCTGATCGTTCCAGCGCCGATCGCGCGCACCGCGAGGCAGTGGTTGAGCTGATTCGTCGCAAGCTAGAGGCCAATACCCGGAAGATCAAAAAACAGTTGCCATTAGATTCACGTATCGAGCTTGCCTACGCAGCGACCAATGCACTAGGCACCCTTGCCGATGAGCTAAGCAGCGCGGCGTTCTTACAGCTGGCGTCTCCTGATGCCGCTCATATAAGAACAGCGGAGCAATTCAATGCGCGTATCGAGAGCGTTCGCAAAGGACATTTTTCAGCAGCAATTGAGCTGCTCAAGGTGCTTGAAGAAGTCCTGGCCTTGAGTATCGAAGTTCGTGCAGAGTTGGAGTCGAACTTGATCGGGTGGGCTGCTGAAAACCTGAGTGATGCTCGTCGCCATCTTGATGAGCTGCTCGTGCCGGGTTTTTTGGCTCAGACCGGTGCTGAAAACCTGACTGAGATGCCGCGCTATTTACGGGCGTTGAAGACACGCGTTTCTAGAGCCAAACTCGATCCGGCAAAAGATCAGCAGAAAATGCTAGAGCTCAAAGTATTTGACGATGCGTTACAGAAAGCGCGCTGCACAGGTCTGATCAATAAACCGCCATGGCAGCAGCTGCGTTGGGATCTGGAAGAATTTCGGGTTTCGCTATTTGCGCAGGAGCTTGGCACGAAACGTACGGTTTCGGCCAAGCGCCTCGCTAAGCAAATAGAAAAACTTACTTGATGCGCTTGACCCTGGCGCGCGTGTTGTAACCGTCAACACGCAAGAACCAAGCGCCCATCATGCCCGGTTCAATCCGAACGGTGGGATTGTTAGCCTTAACTGATAAGCGTGTGGATGAGTCGGTCGTTTGCCATATCTGGCCGTTCTCTAAAACGAATTGGTCGCCCATCTTCTCCCATCCGTGGAACTCACCCTTAATCGTGCTGACAATCGGGCCATCAGCCCGGGTATCTGCAAAAATTCCGCCGGAATTAAACCCTCGGGTATCGACAGGCGCTGGTGCAGCGACCGGTGCTGGTGCCTGCTCCGACATTTCATTGCGAACCCAGTCGTTCAAGGCTTTGAGTTCCTCATCGCTCAACTTCTCGAGACCGGCTGCTTTAAACTCTGAATATGTCATGCGTTCTTCGAGGGATGAAAATTCCCCAGCCTGAACGACAACTGCGAATAAAGCGCTAACCGCAGCAATTAGAAAGATATGGCGACGCATGGGCTACTCCTGAACTTGTGGCTGCGCTAGTGTAAGACTAAATACCCCCCTGCGTCAGCCCAAACCGACCCAATCGCTTAGTATTACACTCTATGCCTTTACCCATAACGAAGAATCAATCAGTCGAGACCTGGCGCAAGTACCTGCCGGCGCAGTTGGTGGAGGCGGCAAGTGCGCGCTCGGACAGGTTGGCGCAGTTAAATGAAATGTTTGGGTTGCTGGCCAGCTTGCAGGCCGATGAGGAAATGATGCTTGCCACCGCGATTCAGATGCTGGATCTGCAGGACTGTGAGCACACCAAGGCCTTGCTGGAGAAGCATGCAGGCCTTAGCCCGCTGCTCGACGGGTTACAGGCAAGTACACAGGTTTGGTCGATCTGGGCCCAGAGTGAAGGTCATAAGAATAGTGAGGGCTTGCGCCGCCTATTGCTGGCGATCATTCGCGACTTGCGTGTGGTGCCGCTATTACTTTCGGGGCTACTGGTTGATCTGCGTTTTCTGGTTCAGAGCAAAGATCCGGAACGCCAACAAAAAGCACGACTGGCACGGGACATACACGTGCCACTGGCCAATCGTCTTGGGATTTGGCAGCTCAAATGGGAAATGGAGGATTTGGCGTTTCGCATACTGGACCCTGAGACCTACCAGAAAATCGCCGACATGCTCGATGAGCGGCGCAGTGACCGTGAGAAGTTTCTAGAGGATGTCCGCGAAATTATTGAAGTGGCAGTTAAGGAAGCCGGGGTCGAGGCGAAAATTGCGGCCCGGCCGAAGCATATCTACAGCATCTGGAAAAAAATGACGCGCAAAGGTGTGCCCTTCAGCGAACTCTATGATGTTCGCGCGGTACGTGTTTTGGTCAAAGATATTCCGGCTTGCTACGCCGTACTGGGGGTAATACATCAACTATGGATACCGATCGCCGCCGAGTTCGATGACTACATTGCTCATCCAAAAGGTAATAATTATCGTTCTTTGCACACGGCCGTCGTCGGTCCGGAAGGCAAGACACTTGAAGTGCAGATCCGAACTCACGAAATGCATGAACATTCGGAGTTGGGTGTAGCGGCCCATTGGCGATACAAAGAAGGCTCGGGGCATCAAGCCGATTTATCTTTTCAAAAAAAGGTAAATTGGATGCGGCAACTTTTGGATCGTGATGAGACATCGGAAGATCAATTGCTCGACCGATTCAGTACCGAACTGATTGAGGATCGAGTTTATCTACTGACGCCCAAGGGTGAAGTATTTGACTTGCCGAAGGGAGCCACCGTTCTGGATTTTGCCTACCATGTACATACCGAGGTCGGGCATCGCTGTATTGGTGCCAAGGTTAATGGCCGCATCGTACCGCTGACATATCAACCCAAAAGCGGTAATCAGATCGAAATCCTGACAAATAAAACGCCACAACCGCGACGTGATTGGTTGATGCCCGGTAGCAGCTTTCTGGCAACGGGGCGCGCGCGCGACAAGGTTAGGGCATGGTTTCATAAGCTTGATCGCGCCAGAAACATCTCTGATGGAAAAGAGATACTGGAAAAGGAACTCAGACGCACTAACCTGTTACAAGCCGATTTGGATCTGGTATTGAGCAAATTGAACTGCTCGACGATCGAAGAGCTCCATGTCGCTTTGGCTTTAGGTGACGTTGGGCCAAATCAAGTCAGCAGAGCACTACATGAGGCCTTAAGAGTTGACGATAACGCGAAGGTTTCAACGATCAGCCACACTGCGCCTAAGTCATTGCCTCAGCGCAAAACCGTTCAAGGAGTGAGTGTTGAGGGTATTGGAAATTTATTAACTCAGATTGCCAGGTGCTGCCAGCCGGTTCCCGGTGATTCGGTTGTTGGTTATTTAACCAAAGGGCGCGGTGTGAGTATTCACCGTGACACGTGCAAGTCGTTTCTGCGATTAAGCGAGCGCTGGCCGGAGCGTGTCATCGATGTCGATTGGGGCAATGGAAAGCAAAAAGATTATTCGGTTGCGATCATTATTCATGCGGCTGATCGTAAGTATCTGATCAAAGACTTCTCAACATTGCTCGCACAGCAAAACGTGCACTTGGAGTCGATAAGCAGCAAGGTGCTCAAGCACAATCGGGGTGTTGAGCTTCATGCAGTCATCCGGGTCGTCGATTACGGCGTGCTCTCGATGGTATTAACACGCATTTCGGAACTCGAAGGCGTAACGGATGCCTTTAGGGTATGAGCAAGCATAGCTGGGATCGTCAGATTATCGTGATTGTTGCGCTGCTTTTGTGCGGTCTTCTCGCATTTTCCTGGTTGCAACGTGCAGCAATCGGATCATGGTTGGTTGCCACCAATCAGGTTGAAGGGCTCATTCAAAGTGCTCAGGAGCAGATGAGCGCGGTACCGCTGCAAGCTTCGAATCTGCAAAGTGCGCGTCAGATGTTGCTGGCGGCAATTGCGGTTGATCCAGATGATCGTATAGCGCAGGAACAGATGAATCGACTCGCAGACCTGGCGATTGAGTACGGCAAGCATGAGTTAGCTGAGGGCAATCTGGATAGTGCCAGGCAATACTTAGCGATTGCCGAGCAGGTGCGACCGGCAGACACCGCTATCGCAGCTCATCTCGAAACGATTCGAACCAGGCAGAAGGATACAGATCTCGAGTCGCTTTTGACGCGGGCGCTTAGTGTTGAGTCGGATCAACAGCGATCCGCACTGAGGCTTTTTCAAACAGCTCTGGAGTTAGACCCTGCTAATGCAGTAGCTCGTGCTGGTTTGACGCGTCAATTAGACCATTTGGCGGATCAAGCTGAGCAGGCGTTGCAGACTGGTCATTGGCGCCTGGCGCAAAAGCTAGTGTTGGAGATCCGAGAGTATGACAGCGCGCATCTGGCATTGCCCGAGCTTATGGCGAGCGTGCAGAAGGCCAAAAAATCAGCATTTAGGAAGCAGGCAGACCAAATCTCAAGGGTTCAGCAGCTCATAGAGCAGCGAAAGATTATTGAAGCCTTGGAGTTGGTTGAGACAGCTGAATTATTTGATCATCCTGATCTACCGACGATACTCGATCAGTGTACCGATCAGTTTCTGCAAGAGGCTCTGGAAGGTGCACGCTCGCGCCACTTTCAGCAGTCGCAGCGCGCCTTATACTTTGCTGCTTTATGTCGACCCGAGAGTCAGGCGATTGCGCAGACTAAAGGTCGCATTGATGTGTTGAGTGAGGCCGCACGCGCGGTAGAGCATAACGGCAGGGTGCCGATGTCAGAGGTCGTGCCGAAGGCTTATGCACGCATTGCACAGGGCGCACTCATTGAACCATTTGGCGATAGTGCGTGGGATTATCTGCTGCAGATATCGCAGCGCGACCCGGAAAATGTTCAGCTGCCCGCTATTCGCGAGCAATTTTTGCAGGCTGCCGTTTCGTGTTTTGACAGTGCGATCAGCAACAACCGGTTGCAGCGGGCAACAATTTGCTTCGATGCGGTTGCAGTCATTGACAAGCGCCGCGCCCAATCGGTTTCAGGCCGGCTCGTGAGCTCCTGGCTCGGTGTCATTGAGGAGCGCCTGCGCCACGGTCAGGTTGAGTCGGCGAGCGCCGCATTGGCGGTGGTTATGCGCATTGATCCGCAGCGTGCGGAGCTTGATGAATTACAGCGCAGATTGATTACGATCCGGCGCGGGCTGATCAATTAAGACATTAGTACTTTAAACGTATCCAACAGTGCGCGACGTGCCACGTCATCCGAGAATTTTTCTGCGGTATTCAGAAGACCGGCTTCTGCCAGTGTTTTCCACAGCACCGGGTCTTGATGCAGGCGCAGTACGCGCGCAGCGAAGTCAGATGCGTTATCTGCGATGAGTACGTCTTGCTCATCGCGCAAACCCATGCCTTCCACAGCGCAATGAGTGCCGACCACCGGAAGTCCAAGAGACAGCGCCTGATTGATCTTCCCCTTAACACCAGCGCCGTAGCGCAAGGGTGCGATGGATACACGGCACTTATCAAGCAGTGGGATCAAATCAGCGACGTAGCCATGCACAACGATGCCGTTTTTTCCGTGCAATTCAATCACGGATTCCGGAGCGTCACTGCCCGCAAGATGTAGACCGATGCCCGGGTCAGCCGCATAAATAATCGGCCATATCTCAGTCGCAAACCAAAGGACTGCGTCCACATTGGGTGGGTGGCGATAGCCGCCGACGAATACGACATCGTGGCGTTCTTCAAAGCCCGGCCCGAGTCCGCGAACGTGATGGATGTTCGACATGATTTCGATATGCGCCGTTGCTACCTCATCGGCAAGTAAGGCCTTTTCAACGGGACTGACAACCCACGTGACGTCGACCTCGCGCATCAGGCTTAACTCTGAGCGCTTGGAATCTTTCGCGCGTGCAATCAGCGCCGGATCATTCTTCTGCGCTGCTTCGCGTTCTTCCCGTAAATAGTGCAAATCGACCGTGTCAAAAATAATTTTTGCCTTCGGTGCGTATGCTTTGATTAATGGCAGCAGGGGCGAAAGCACGTAGTGGCGACTCACCAGAATTGTCTGAAAGCGCTTTCCGTGTTGCTTAAGCCAATCCGGGATGCTGCCCAGATGGGGTTGAGACCACACTTCCACACCCATGTCCTGCAATCGTCGGCTGTATTCACCATCCCAGTGGCCGTTCTCAGCAAAGAAACTGACCGCGCAGCCTTCCTTGCACAGCAACCGTAAAATTTCAAACATGCGCAAGGATCCGGAATCACGATCGGGCATCGGCGTGCACGCATCGATCACCAGAACGTTCATCCGCGCCCGATGATTGCGGGCATAGATGACATCGGAGCCCGGTTCCGGGTGTTTACGCAAAGTCTTTGACCAACGTTCGCGAAATTTTTTCTGGTTGATCACCTGGAAGCTCTTAGTTCCCTGGCTCAAATCGGTACCCGAGCTGGCACCCTCAAAGTGAATCACTTCCGAGGCTGGCTGGACCCGAACCTTGAGACCGTGACTGCGGACCTTCATCGCCAAATCGGTGTCTTCGTAGTAAGCCGGTGCATAGTGCGCATCGAACCCATCGAGGGCTTCAAACACGCTTCGTGCAATGGCGATAGCAGCGCCAGAACAGTAATCAACTTCACGGACGAAGTTGTACATCGGATGATCAGGGTCCTCGAAGCGACCGTAGTTCCACCCGGAGCCATCAGAAAAAACGATACCGCCGGATTCCTGCAGTCTTCCGTCGGCGTAGATCAACTTACTGCCAGCTAAGCCGGTATCCGGATGTTGATGAAACGTCATTAATAACTGATCGAGCCAGCCTGGCCGAACGCAGGTATCGTTATTCAGGAAGACCAGGTACCTACCCTGCGCGATTGCCGCACCGGCGTTGCAACTGGCAATAAACCCGGCGTTATGTTTGTTCTTTAAATAGCGCAAGCCATCTATGCGCGGTAGCACGGTGCCGCTGGCATCGGTTGACGCATCGTCGACCACTATAACTTCAAAGGGCGTTTCGTCCTGACTGGCCAAAAGGCTTTCCAGACAACCCATAGTGAGCGACAAATTATTAAATACCGGGATGATTATCGATGCCAGAACCGGATCCGGCTGAGTAAACGCCAATCGGATATCTATGCTTTGTGCATCTGCGTGCGTACCTTGCTGACGCTGCAGAAGAGTCTGTTTAACTCGTTTGAAAGTCTCAGTAAAGCCGCGTGAGCGCAGGCTCTGCAGGCCGCGAGCAATGAGTAATCGAATGCGGTGTAGGCGATATCTGATTGCCAGCAGTGAATCGCGGCTTCGATCGAGCAGTGCCGTATATGTTCTAACGAAAGGTCGATTGAGCTTGGTCTGGGCCGATGCAAGCTGGGTCGATAAAGAGTCGCGTTGGCTTACCGCCACATCGCGCTGACGAGCTAAATCGGATACATCGGTTTCGTAAAAACGATAGGACTCGGCGAGGCGGGATTGCAGGTCGTCAACATGCGACTGCACCACGTTAATTTGTGCACGAATAGAGTCTTGTTCTGATTTGGCAACTTCCAGTTCTTGTTGTAGCTCGCGTTTATCCGTCTGCAGCGCAGTCAATTCGTTCCGGGTCGCCTGCAAGTTCGCTGCAACGAGCTCGGCGTTGCGCTTTTGCATGCGTAATAAGTCACCGGCCAGTTCTATTTGCGGCCCAATATCTGCTTCATGCTCAATATTAAGTGCAGCACCAAACTGGCTATCACAGCTTTTGCTGATGATCTCAAGTAGCTCGCCAAAACCGCCAAGCAGTTTCTGCCGTTGGTCGATCAGTTGTTGCGCATGTTCATCTGCTTGCGCATACAGACGTTGCAGGTTGCGTCCAGCGTGAGCGGACGCGTAAATCATTTGCAGCGTTTCGGCACGGCAGAGACGATCGTAGGTTTCCTCATCGTCAGCGGCCCGAAAAGTCGGCATGCCCGGGCTGCTGCGATGAATCGCCTGCCACTGCCGCACATGTTCAACTGGCTCAAGTCCGGCGAGCTTGGGATCAGCCGGGTGAACGTTTGCTTTACCGGCAAGTACATCGCGCAAGTAGTTAGCAATTGAAGCGGCGTCAGGTGGTAACAGCGCCGCTGGAATTGTCGAGTTATTCGCGGCGAGTCGCTCGGCATAGGCACCCGACGCGACTGCAGCAATCGGAACTTCAAGCACAAGCATCTCGCTGAGTACGTAGCCCCAGCTTTCGGCGGCCATCGACGGCAAAAGGGCGAGATGCGGATGAAACTGTTCAAGCAATGACGGCAGTTGTTCGGGCGTATATTCGGCCACGGTATCGACTTGATCAAAGCTGCGAAACGCATCGGCCGACGTTCCGCAGCCCAGTAATAGCCACCGGACTGAATTTCCTAGTTGCGGGATAAGCTCACGCAGCAGGGCTTCCCCTTTGCTGCCGGCAATTCTTCCGGGCACGATGACTCTGATCGGCTCGTTTCGAACTCTCAGTGCAGGTTGCACGGCTGTAGTAAACGATGGTCTGGCGTGTGCAATCTGCTGCCACTTGGCCTGTGCAAATTTTGGCTGCAATGTTTCCCAGCATCGTCGAATCGACAGGCTGGGATGAATAATCGGAATGTGGCGACTGATCAGCTCATCGCACAGCGCTTCGCTTAGCTTTGACCAGAATTCGACCTGTGATTCTACAAAGCGAAACTGGTCACTCTGCGCGTCAATATGAGATTGAAGTTGGCCAATATCTAACTCTGTAATGGCGGTGGGTTCGTGTAGAACGGGCCAAAGCGGATACAGGTCGTGACTGCACAGTATCGTCGGAGTTGATGTTCTGAGAACATCAAGGCTGTGCCCGATCAGCGAAGACACGCGTATTTCGGCAACCGCCCACTCGCTAACAACAGCGCTAAGAATGGATTGATACTCCGCGTGTGACGTCGCGGTCGAATTGATCGCATTGCGCAGACGCCACTGACACAGCGGTTGAGCATCTAAGTCTGCGTACAGAAATAGTCGCTGACCGTATTGGCGCGACTGCCAGGACCCTGCGGCAACCAACACCAGGTGAGTTGTTAGCGGGTCGGCCGCGGCTTGCTGGCGTACGAATGTTTCAATGCCACCACCCCAACTATGCAAAATATGCAGAACCACACGGCCCGGCTGAGGCGTTCCTCGTGCTAACGGCAATCCTCGATCAGCCGCATGCGAAATGCTGCTATGCAGGTGCTGAAGTGCGGGGTTCTGAGAGGCTGGAATCGAGTCGCCGCCTGCATCGCTGAGCGCGCAGCCCAGCACTGCAGTGCGAAATACGGTCGGATCGAAATCGGCAGAACCATCGCCCAATCGGGTAAGCGAATGGTCAAACCATAGGCTGCAGTGCCAGTTAATATGCCGGCAGGGCAGCGCGGCATGAGCACCGTAATGCCAAAACAACCCGACCAGATCCGCTGCAGGTTGCGCAGCAAGCAAGGAAGCGGCAGCTGAATGACCGGTCACCGAAACGATGTCTAGCTGAGCACGACAGTCCAGTGCGCGCAGTAATTCTATGCTCGACTGCGCGAGCTCGGTGTCCTCGGCCAACAGGAGCAGGTCGCGCCCGGGCCATTCCTGCGCGGCGTGTTTTAGCGCGTTAAGCGCCGCCTGCGGGTGAGTGCCTGGGTCCGAGGTGAGCGCCCGCCAGCGCACGATGACTGGCTGCAACTCGGTATTCAGGCTGAACGAGGACAAATTCACAAGCTAAACATCCGCTTAAGCTGCGCTACACTGCGCAAAGACATCACTATTATCACTTCACGTGGCGGCAAAGACACCCTCCGAGTCAAATAAATCCAAAGTGCTGGCATTCCTGTGGCGATGGGGATGGCGCACTGCTTTGCTGGCACTGGGCCTTTTTGTCGGGTTCGGCCTGCCCTACCTGTGGCGCTTGGATGCTCAGGTTCGAGCAGAATTCGAACAGCTGGAGTGGCAGATTCCAACCCGCGTGTATGCGCGACCTTTGTTGTTAAAGCCCGGAATACCACTGAATCAGCAAGCTCTGGAGCTGGAACTGAGTGCGTCTGGATATCGGCGTACGGCCCAACCCAAGCTCGCCGGTACGTTTTCCCTGAATGGTTCAGTTTTTCAAATCAACACGCGTGCGTTCACAGCGATGGATGGTCTGGTGCCCTCGCAGAAAATTTCCGTGCAGATCCGTGGTGGGCGGATATCATCGTTAAGTGACGCGCGGGGCAAGCCACTCAAACACGCTTATCTCGACCCCGCGCGTGTAGCGACCTTGTATGGCGCTCAGCAAGAAGAGCGCGTGTTGCTCCGCCTGGAAGATGCGCCGGAATTATTGGTTGTGAGCCTTCAGGCTGTTGAGGACCGGAATTTCAAGTCGCACCACGGGGTAGACCCGATGGGGATTTTGCGGGCGCTATGGGTTAATTTGCGCGAGGGTGAAGTTGAGCAAGGTGGAAGCACACTGACTCAGCAGTTGGTCAGAAGTTTGTTTTTGAGCCGCGCACAAACCTGGCAACGCAAATTTAAAGAAGCTTCGTACGCCCTGATCATTGAATACCGCTTCGATAAGCACCGCATCTTAGAGACCTATCTCAATCAGGTTTATCTCGGCCAGCAAGGCGATCAGGCGATCCATGGCATGGGCGCGGCCGCCGAATTCTGGTTTGGACGTGACCTGAATAATCTTGAGGCTCAGGAAATAGCTTTGTTGATCGGCATGATTCAGGGCCCCAGTTATTATGACCCGCGACGTTACCCGGATCGCGCCATTTCACGACGGAATTTGGTGCTGTCGATCATGCATGATCACCAGTTGATTAGTGCAGATGAGCTCAAGCGGGGCCAGAACAGCGCGCTGACAATTAGCGTTCGCCCCGGAGTTGCACGCAATCGGAATCCGGCGTTTATGGATCTAGTCCGCCGTCAATTGGCCACAGACTATCCGGCCGATGCACTCAAAGGCGCGGGGCTTACCATTGTCACCACACTTTCACCCTCAGCGCAGGTACTCGCTGAGCAGGCAGTCGTGCTGACTCTGGAGAAGCTTGAAAGCAAACGTGGCCCGAGATTGCAGGCCGGCTTAGTTCTAACGGACGCTAAAAGCAGCGATGTACTGGCGATGGTGGGCAATCGGCGGGTCGATGAGCCCGGATTTAATCGAGCGCTGGAAGCGCAGCGACCGATTGGCTCGCTGATTAAGCCCTTAGTTTATCTACTGGCCTTAGCCCAACCGGATCGATGGGCCTTATCGACACCGGTAGAAGATCAGCCGATCGAGGTCGTATTGCCCAATGGCAAGCGCTGGCGTCCGGATAATTCGGATGGTCAAAGCCACGGATTGGTAACGCTCGAAGATGCGTTAGTGCACTCGTATAACCAAGCCACAGTTCGAGTCGGGCTCGACGTCGGAGCGGACCGGGTGGTCGCTTTGCTCAAAGAGTTGGCTGGGGTAAAAGCTGCGGCTAATCCGTCATTAGTACTGGGCTCGGTTGACTTAAGTCCATTTGCCGCTGCACAGGCGTACCAGTTTTTGGCGTCAGGAGGTCAGATTTTGCCGCTTCGCGCGGTGCATGGCGTGCTTGATGAGAAAGGAAAGGCGATTAGCCGTTACGACGACAAATCACCACCGGCGCAGGCAGGCGATCAAATAGCGGTCAATCTCATCACCATGGCATTGCAGCAGGCCGTGCAGCGCGGCACCGGGCGCAGTTTAAATACCGACGGCCTGCAATGGTTAAATGTCGCCGGCAAGACCGGCACGACTAATGACGGCCGCGATAGTTGGTTTGCCGGCTACACCGGCGATCGAATGGCCGTTGTCTGGGTAGGTAATGACGAAAATAAATCCACCGGCTTATACGGCGCGACAGGCGCAATGAAAGTGTGGTCCGCGCTGTTTAAAAAATTGCCGACGGAGCCGCTGCGGGTTTCTGAATCCGGCCTGGAGTGGACGTGGCTTGATGCGCAAGAATTTGCCACGACTGAAGAGCAATGCGAAGGTGCGCGCCGCGCAGTATTTGTCAGTGGTTACTTGCCTGCCGAGCACAAAAGCTGCCAGGAACGACGTTGGTTTGATTGGTTGCTTGGACGTGAACGCGAACGGGCGCCGGATGAGCCGGGCGA
>CBDUOG010000017.1:0-35939 GCA_965368785.1 uncultured Gammaproteobacteria bacterium
AAAGCACGGACCTCTTTGCCGAAGCCCGCCCCTTGCCGCAACTTGAAGAGGGCGATTTACTTTACATGCCTACCACCCTGCCCGGCTTATCGCCGGGCGAGGCGCAGGAACTTCTGCAGCGTACCGATGCGCTGATTATGTCTGTGCCGGAAGTGGCCACCGTATTTGGCAAGGCAGGCCGGGCCGACTCGGCGACCGATCCAGCACCGCTAACCATGATTGAGACGGTGATCCAGTTTCATCCACAAGACCAATGGCGAGCCGGAATGACCATGGAAAAGCTGGTGCAAGAGCTTGATCGCACCGTGCAGATTCCCGGCTTAACGAATGCCTGGGTTCCGCCTATTCTCAATCGAATCAATATGCAGGTCAGCGGCATTCGTACGGAGTTAGGCCTGCGGGTGAGCGGCGACAATCTGCAGTTGATCAGCTCAAGCGCCGATGCATTTGCCAATCAATTTCAAGGAATTGACGGGGTGCGTTCTGCATTTGCCGAACGCGCCAGTGATGCACCGTATATCGACGTGTTACCGGATCGCGAGCAGCTTGCACGCTACGGTCTGAGCATGGCGGAATTTCAAATGTGGCTGGCTTCCGCGATCGGCGGCGAGGCGCAGGCGCAAGTTATCGAAGGGCGTGAACGATACCCGATCGCTGTACGCTTAGCGCAATCGTATAGAGATAGTCGCGAAGCCCTGGCGGGTATTCCGATTGTCACTCCCAGCGGCGCACACGTCACACTCGGCGCAGTTGCTGACATTCAATTTAGTAATGGACCGGCGATGATCCGCAGCGAAGATGCGCGTCTGTCTGGATTCGTTTTTATTGATCTGGAAGACGGCGCAGATTTAAGCGCGGTGGTACAAGAGGCGGAGCGTCGGATGCGAGAGTCCGGGCCTGGCGTACCCGGAATTTCCTGGGATTGGGTTGGTTCCTATGAGTATCTGCAGCGTGCACAGGCCAAGTTAATGTTAGCCATTCCGCTAACCTTGCTGATTGTATTTGCGTTGTTGTATGCGGCATTTAGAAGCGTCACGGAATCGGCGATCATTATGCTGACCATTCCATTCGCATTGGTAGGTGGCATTTGGCTTGTATGGCTGCTCGACTATGATTTTTCAGTCGCTGTCGCTGTTGGCTTTATTGCATTGGCTGGTTTGGCTGCGGAGTTTGGCGTGGTCATGCTGGTTTATCTCAAAGCTGCCCTGCTCAAAGCTCAGGTAACTGGAATTTCGAAACCAGAGCAACTTGATGCAGCGCTTACCGAAGGTGCCTTGCGCCGGATTCGCCCTAAAGCGATGACTGTACTGACTATTGTGTTTGGTTTGATGCCGATCATGTTTGCCGATGGTGCTGGTGCAGAAACCATGAAGCGTATTGCCGCGCCAATGCTCGGCGGCATGTTCACTGCGCCGCTTCTTTCCTTATTGGTGATACCGGCTATTTACCGGATTTGGTTGGGGCGTGTGCATTCAATAACACGTCAGGGAGAGACATCATGATTCGTAATCTTCTAAGTTTTTTGATGTGCGTCGCTCTATTTGGCTGCGCCAGTGCGGGCAAGCAGTCGGGCCAGACCGCCAAGGACTCCCACCCTTCCCTGGTCGGCGCTCTGCAGCATTCAGCGGCAATGCAAGACGAACCAGCATCCGGGTTGAGTTTGGATTCGCGCGAAGATGCGATACGTTTTTACTTAGAAAGTAGCCCTGCAGCAAAAGTCATTCTAAGCGAACTCGATCTTGCCGAACTGCGTCAACAAGAGTCTTCGCTGTTAAAAAACCCGATGCTGCAAATAGCGCTGATGGCACCGGTTGACGGCGGTCGCTGGGAAGTCGGCGGAGGATTGATGGCGGATATCTGGAACTGGCTATCACGAAAACAGCGCGCACAGATCGCCAGTGCGCAAGGCGAATTGGAGCGGTTCCAGGCCATCGGCCAACTGCTCGATCAGCTGGAGTCCGTACAAAGCAGCTGGGTGAATGCTGTTATCAGCACGCAAATTGCCGGATTTGAGCAGGATCGCTTGGCTTTGATGCAGCAAGCGGTGCAACTTGCGCAACGCCAGCGCGGCATCGGTGAGCTAGCCGAATCGGATTACTTGCTGCGAATGATCGCGCTGGAAACCGTGCAAAGCGCCGCAATTCAATCCGAATCCGACCGCCAAATAGCCTTGCAGGCCTTGGCCCGGGCATTAGGTCTGAGCAGCGCAGAGCAAATCAAAATACCGGAAAAATTGGCCGCTCCACCCGGGCAGGATATGCAAGTGCGGGAGCTACAAGCGCTATCGGCGATGAACAATCCCGAACTGCAGGCGGCCCAAGCTCAGCTGCGAAAAGCTCTGGCAGATCAACAACTCAGCGACTCGGCATTGGGCAAATGGCGAGACTTAGGGCTTGGCCTTTCGGCCCGCCGTAACGCGCAGGGCATGACCATGGTCGGGCCCGAGCTGGCGGCTGAATTGCCGGTTTCAGCCGCTACCCGAATTGACAGGGCCTCGAGCGCTATAAGCGGGGAGCGCGATGAAGCACTGCTCGTTATCCGCGAGCGAGCTTTGCTGCTGGAGATCGAATTCGCCTTGGCCCAGCTGGCTCAAAGCAAGCTTGAAATTCAAGCCAATTTGCGCCAATTGCAGGCCTTAAGGCAAAGGCTTCGCTTGCTGGAGGCCCAATATAGTCAGGGTGAAACAGGCTTCGAATCGCGCCAGAATGCTGCGCTGGACACAACCGAGGCGGATATTCGTTTAGCCCGATCCGGGCTCAAAGCATGGCAATGGCAGATTAAACTAGAGCGCTTGATTGCTAAGGATTTTTCGCCCTAAACCACGGCGCCATGCTTGCTACGAACGGTGCCGTATGTTGCAATCGCAGATGGGTTCGGACATTTTTGCTAAATGGCCGATAATTAAGACTTTGAGAGGTAAGAATGACCACTGAGCACGTCTGGTTTGGCGAATACCCTGAATGGGCCCCACGGGAAATTGATACCGATGAATTTACTTCATTGGTTGATATGACCGATCAGGCCTTCATTCAATACGCCGAGCGTCCCGCGTTCTCAAATTTCGGCAAAAACATGAGTTATGCCGAAGTCGACAAGCTCAGTCGGGATTTCGCCTGCTATCTGCTGCACGAGCTGAAATTAAAAAAAGGCGATCGCGTCGCGATTATGCTGCCGAATATCTTCCAATATCCGATAGCAGTCTTCGGCATTCTCAGAGCAGGTCTGATCGTTGTTAATACCAACCCTTTATATACGTCCCGGGAAATTCATCATCAACTTGTCGATTCCGGCGCCAAAGCAATTATCGTTTTAGACAACTTTGCCAAAGAATTATCAGAAGCACTCGAAGGCACTGAAATTCAGAAGGTCATTCAGACCGGTATCGGTGATATGCTCGGCCTGAAAGGCCACATCGTTAATTTCATCGTGAAGTATGTAAAACGTATGGTGCCCGATGTGAGTATCGCTAATGCCGCGCGCTTTAACGATGCGATGCGAATTGGCGCGAGCAAGCCAATGCCGCAAATCAATTTGAAACCCGACGACGTGGCTTTTTTGCAGTACACCGGCGGAACAACCGGGGTGGCCAAAGGCGCGATGCTGACTCATCGCAATATGATCGCCAATATGATGCAAGCCAGAGAGTGGTTCGGCCCCATCGTGAACGAACAGGGCGAACAAGTTGTCACGCCCCTGCCGATGTATCACATCTTTGCGCTTACCTGTAACTGCCTGTTGTTTGTGCGGGTCGGCGCCCGAAATATCCTGATCACCAACCCGCGCGACATGAAGGATTTTGTAAAAATCCTGAAACGCGAGGGTTTCACCATGATGACCGGCGTAAATACGCTTTTTAATGGTTTGTTGAATACTCCGGGTTTCGATCAGCTGGATTTCAGTAACTTCAAAATGGCGATGGGCGGCGGCATGGCCGTACAGAAAGTTGTCGCTGATCGCTGGAAAAAGGTTACTGGCACTCCATTGTGCGAAGGCTACGGGATGACCGAATCGAGCCCCATTGCCACCATCAACCAGCCCAATTTGCAGGACTTTACCGGCTCCATCGGCCTGCCCGTCCCGTCCACCGAGCTTTCGATTCATAGCGAAGAAGGCACGCTGATGCCGCAAGGTGAAATCGGGGAAATCTGCATTCGCGGTCCGCAGGTTATGGCGGGTTACTGGCGCCGACCGAATGAAACTGCCGAAGCCATCAGCAAAGATGGCTGGCTTAAAACTGGTGACATGGGCTACATGGATGCCAAAGGCTACTTCTATATTGTCGATCGCAAGAAGGACATGATTCTGGTGTCCGGCTTCAATGTGTATCCCAATGAAATCGAAGACGTGGTGGCGAGCATGCCGAGCGTGCTTGAAGTCGCCGCTGTGGGTGTTCCGGATGCGCATTCGGGGGAAGTGGTGAAATTGGTCATAGTGAAAAAAGACCCTGCTCTCACCGCCGATGCGGTCAAGAAGTTCTGTAAAGAACGCCTAACCGCCTATAAACAGCCCAAGCTCATCGAATTCCGCAAAGAACTGCCCAAGACCAATGTTGGAAAAATCTTGCGCCGGGAGCTTCGCGATAACGCCCCCTAGGCACGAAAGAGCATAGCCGCTCGAGTATTCAATTTATTTAGTATATCACTTCAATTAGCACCTATAAATCATTGATTATAAAGGACTGGAATAGTTCTTGCTTCAAGCAGAACGTCTGGGCGCAGTTCCAAAGCTGAGTCCAGCCCTCGCGCCCGAGAGCTGGCTAATTAATTGGGAGTGTTAGCAATGAGCACAATTGAATTATTTCGCAGGGGCAATTCGTACTCGCATATTCGCGTCGATGCTGATCAGGCAAACTCGGTTTACTGGGTTCGCATGCATTCGGGACTGCGGGAACGACTTGGTCGCCCTTGTTTTACGTCTGAGTTAATCGACGAGTTATTGGATTTTCAACAGCAGCTTGGTGAGCGGGTCAAACTAGAAAGGGTGCGCAGTCCGCAAGCGCAAATTACCCATATGGTTCTGGCATCAGACACCAATGCGTTTAATTTAGGAGGCGATTTGGCGTTTTTTGTACAGTGCATTCGCAATGGAGACCGTGGCAGTCTTATGACCTACGCACGCGAGTGTGTGCGTTGCGCAGATGGTTTTCAAACCGGCTCGGGGGTCGGCGTGCATACTGTTGCACTGGTGCAAGGCGATGCTCTCGGGGGCGGCTTTGAAGCGGCGTTGAGCTGTAACACGATCGTCGCCGAATCTGGTGTGGACATGGGATTGCCGGAAGTCCTGTTCGATCTATTCCCAGGCATGGGCGCCTTTTCCCTGCTATCCAAACGCGTAGCACCGCAGATTGCGCAGAAAATGATGCTAAATGGAATCATCTACAAGAGCGATGAGCTCTATGAGATGGGAATCGTTGATGTGCTGGTTCCGAAGGGCCAAGGCATTGCCGCAGTCGATGATGTGATTCGCAAGAACAAACGCATTCCCAATGCGTGGGCAGCAATGCATCAGGTGCGAAGTCTGTCTGAGCCAGTCTCAGTTCAAGAGATGATGCGAATTACCGAGATTTGGGTCGACACGGCGATGAAGTTAGGTGAAAAGCCATTGCGTACCATGGAGCGATTGGTTAAAGCGCAGTCGAAGCGTTCAGCGGGCGAAAACGCTATTGTGGAGACTCAGCTCAACGCATCGCAAAGGGCTTAACCCTTAGCGTTATGCTCGGTCTGTGCACTACTCTTTGCTAACAATTCGTCCAGCTGTTTTCCCGCGGCGATAATCGCGGCCTCGAGTTGCTCCTCGATGCCGCGAGCCAACTGCGGCCAGCGCGAATCATCGGGTAGTAAATCCATTTCCATCAGCTGTGCAGACCGCTGAGTAAGCTCAGTCGCGCCAATATTATGGGTAACTCCTTTCAACGCGTGGGCGGCCTCCCTTACCAATGGACGATCTCTATGTCGGATGGCTAGCAGCAACTCTTTGGTACATGCGCGAGCATCGGTCACCGACTTGGCTAAAAAATCACGCAAGAACTCATTGCCTAAGCCCAATGCAGCCAGCTCATCGAACACCGAGCCGTCCACATTAAGATCGTTTTCGGACAGCACATTCACTCCATCTGCTGCCTCGGCCACCGCATCTAACAACTGCGTAATATGAATTGGTTTTGTTAGAAAGAATGACGCGCCCGCTTCTTTCGCTGCAATGGTCGTTTCCGGTGTTGCATCAGCACTCAATGCCATCAGAACTGTCTTATGCTCTTGCCCGGCCATCATCGCACGGGCCTGCTTCATCGCCTCAAAACCGCTCATCTCTGGCATGTGCAAATCAAATATGGCTATTTGGAACGATTCGCAAGCTAGCAAGTCCAGCGCAGACTCTCCGCTGCCGGTGCTCGAAACTCTATGCCCTGCCTTCTCCAATAATCGTTTGAGAACCAGCTGATTTGCCGGCATGTCATCCGTCACCAAGATATTTTGCGGTCTACATCTAATTTTGTGCCGAATGATGGGGTCTTCGATTGCCACCACGTTGCTACCCTGCTCTTCCTGAGCTTCCGATCGCACCAGTGATAAAGCTTGAGACCGCACCAAGGGGACTTTTATCCAAAAGTGGCTACCACCGTGCGGATTCGACTCCACACCGATCTCGCCATCCATCAAATCGGTTAAGGTCTTGGCAATCGCCGTTCCAAGCCCGGTACCGCCGAACCGTCTGGATGCACCGGTATCCGCTTGTTCAAAGGGCTGAAAAATTCTTTTTTTGAATTCATCGGACACGCCGATTCCGGTGTCGATTACCGAAACCTTAAGCACGACTTGTTGCTCGCCCACCTCAAGTGGTGAAACCCGAATTTGTACGGAGCCATGCTCAGTAAACTTCACTGCGTTATGGGCTAAATTTAAAATAACCTGCTTCAGATGCCCGGCGTCTCCATACAAAAGGGAGGGAATCGTGTCAGGAATTTCTACATCCAAATTCAAATTCTTTTGTGAAGCTAACGGCGCAAGCATTGTCCGTATCGAACGCAGAACCTCGCGTAGATTGAAATCTTGATCCAATCGACGCAGCTTGCCAGCCTCGATCGTAGAAATATCCAGCACATCTTCAACCAACATGCGTAGGGTTTGCGTTGATGTTTGAATAACTTCGGCGTACTCATGTTGCTCATCAGTAAGCTGAGTCCCCATCAGTAGGTCCGACATTCCGGCAATACCGTTTAGCGGCGAGCGAAACTCGTGACTCATCGTAGCTAAGAACCGGCTTTTTGCCGCATTGGCTTTTTCCGCTTCGGCGATTGCATTGGTCAGCGAACGCAGCAAGCTCGTCAAATACAAAGGAATTGCGATCAGAGCAACTAGGAGTCCGATCGCAAGAATTCCATTCTGCTGCCAGTACTTAGTGGTCAATAGGACTGCAGCAAATGAGACGACGGCAATGCCCATTGCGAGCAATAAGTAGTTCACACCGTAGCGCAAACCATTACCGATGGTGACCCACAACACGACCATATATAACGCAGAGTTTTCGGCACCGCCCACATACATCAGTAAGCTCAAGGTCCCAAAGTCCATGATCATGCCGATTACGCGACGATGCGACGAAGGCGCCTTGCTTTCGAGGATAACCAGTAATAGCCAGAAGCCAAATAGTATCTCAATGCTTATGATCGCTAGGCAAATTTGTAGGACGGGCTGAAGCTCAGGCTTGCCGGCAAACACCAAAAAGAAATAACCGACAAACAAAGCGCCCATCACCAGACGCACTATGGCCTGTTGGTGCTCGCTATCCTGCCGACCTTTGGTTGCTTCCCTGAGTTTTGAAAACCAGTTAGCCATTGCGTTTTGGGCTGCGATTAATCTTCACGAATGGGACAAAGTTGCAGAATTTCTTCGATCTGCGGCCTGCGTGAAACGAATGCCTGAACGAGCTTCGGATCAAACAAGGTTCCCGATCCTTTGCTAATCCAATCCAACGCAGATTCCAAATCCATCGCCGCTCGATGTGGCCGCGCCGTGAGCAAAGCATCAAAGACATCTGCAATTCCTGCAATTCTGGCTTCAAGCGGAATGTCCTCACCCTTGCGCCCTTCCGGATAGCCACTACCATCCCATCGCTCGTGGTGGTAAAGGCTCGCCGAAGCAGATAACTGCATGAGCTGCGAACTGCAACTTGCCAGCACATCCCTGCCGACCTGGACATGTCCTCGCACAACATCCATCTCCGCATCGGACAGAGTCGCTGACTTGTTCAATATGGTGTCGGGCACCGCATTCATTCCGATGTCGATCGCCGATGTGGCCAACTCGATAGTCTTAATTTCTTGATCCAGGAGGCTCATACTCTCGGCCATCAAGCCGGCATATTTAAATAGTCGCTCAGCCCGACCCGTATTTGAATTGCGCCTTGCGGCATATGAATTGGACAGCACTCGAAGCAGGTCGTGCTCGCGCAGATTAATCTCGCGCATCGAATCCATCACGCGGTGCTCAAGCGCCGATGCCCTGGACTTTAAAGAGACCTGATGGCGTCGTAATTCGAGTAAATTAGTGCAGCGTTGACGCAACTCCCGGGGACGAACCGGCTTAACCATAAAGTCGGTCACGCCCGCCTCTAATGCCGCGTCACGCACCGGCTCATCACCGACTACGGTTACAAGAATAATCGGCACGTCCCTTTGCGATAAGGGGCGGCGAAATCGTCGGGCAAACTCAAGACCATCCATCTTCGGCATGCGGTAATCGAGCAGCAGTAAATCTGCACCCTCTTTTTGTGACCACAACAATGCTTGAACTGGATCGCCAAAATCGGTTACATGTACCTCCGGACCGATCGCTTCAAGCAAGTGTCGGTACATAGTGCGCTGTGAAGCTTGGTCGTCAACGATCAGAATGTTCACGGGCAAATTCCTTTAGGGCTATGGAGCTCCCAGTGCGAATTACTCAGCCAAATCCCGGCTGACATTCATTCCTTGTGGGCCCGGTTAAATATCGACCGGACCAACGCCTACTTTATGCCTGACAAGCTCAATTTGTGTCGGACACGTCCTATTCCTACAAAGATTGACAATTAAATCAAGCCTCAGGCCGCATATAAGGGAACAAAAGGACATCTCTAATCGAATTTCTTTGCGTCAGCAACATCACTAAGCGGTCGATACCAACCCCCAATCCACCGGTTGGCGGCAGGCCGTATTCCAGGGCACGAACATAATCGGCATCGTAGTGCATCGCTTCATCATCACCACTATCTTTGGCGGTCACCTGATCTTGAAAGCGCTGTGCCTGATCCTCAGAGTCATTGAGCTCAGAGAATCCGTTGGCCAGTTCCTTACCACCGACAAACAGCTCGAATCGGTCTGTTATACCCTTCTCGGTATCGCTTTCGCGTGCCAGAGGGCTTACTTCAACTGGATAATGGGTAATAAACGTGGGCTGCACCAGCTTCGCCTCAACCGTTTTCTCAAAGATCTCGAGCAGTAGTTTGCCCCAACCATAATCGGCCTTCACCGGCACTTTCAGACGCTGGCAATGCGCTGCCAACGCAGCACGATCCTGGCAGTCCCGGGCACTAATTTCAGGATTGTAAAAACGCACGGCTTCATCCATGCGCCAGCGCTTAAACATCGGGTCCAGATCGATATCCTGCTCATCCCAAATCACTTGTCCGGTCCCCAGGACCTCATGCGCTACATCACGAATCATTTGTTCGGTTAGATTCATCACTTCTATATAGGTCGCGTAGGCTTCGTACAATTCCAGCATGGTGAATTCTGGATTGTGCCGGGTACTTACACCCTCATTACGGAAGTTTCGATTGATTTCATAGACACGCTCAAAGCCGCCGACAACCAATCGCTTTAGATACAGCTCAGGCGCCACGCGTAAATACATATCCATATCCAGCGCATTGTGATGCGTCTTAAACGGTCGTGCTGTCGCCCCACCGGGAATGTAATGCATCATCGGCGTTTCGACCTCGAGAAAGCGCCGTTCGTCTAGCCACCTGCGAATGGCACTAACAATCTTTGATCGGGTAACAAACACTTCACGCGAATCGGGCGAGACGATTAGATCGACGTAGCGATGGCGATAACGCTGTTCAACGTCTGCCAGGCCATGCCACTTGTCCGGCAGTGGGCGCAACGACTTGGTTAGTAATCGAATGCTACTTGCGCGAACAGAGAGCTCACCGGTCTTAGTACGCGTTAAGGTTCCTTCGGCTACCACAATATCGCCGATATCCCAGGTTTTGAATTGCTCGTAACTTTCGCCCAGCTGCGCACCTTGCAGGTATAACTGGATGCGCCCGGTCATATCTTGAATCTGCGCAAAGCTCGCCTTACCCATCACGCGCTTTGCCATCATTCGACCGGCCACGCTCACCTGGCGATTTAGCTGCTCAAAAGCCTCAGACGTCCATTTTTCGGCATCGTCGAACTCTGCGTGCAAATCGCCAGAGAAATGTTCGCGCTTTACGTCATTGGGATAGGCCGGAGCCTCTGCGTCGCGCAATAGCTGCAACTTATGTCTGCGCTCGGCAATGAGCTGATTTTCGTCGGCGACAGGCTTTTCCATTTCAGTCATAGCGTACTCATTGATTTGAGATTATTGGTTTTCAGTTCTTTTGCTGCCGGCACCGAGACCGGCTTTGAGGCTAGCTTCAACAAACTCTTCTAAGTCGCCATCCAGCACCCGCTGAGTATCGGTGCGTTCCACGCCCGTACGCAAATCCTTGATGCGACTCTGATCCAGTACATAGCTGCGAATTTGGCTACCCCAACCGATATCTGACTTGCTGGCTTCCAGCGCATCTTTTTCTGCGTTGCGCTTCTGTACTTCAAGCTCGTACAGCTTCGCCTTTAGCATTTTCATCGCGCGGTCGCGGTTGTTGTGTTGACTGCGTTCAGTCTGACAGGCCACTACGACTCCAGTAGGCACATGGGTAATGCGCACTGCCGACTCGGTCTTATTCACGTGCTGGCCACCAGCACCTGACGAGCGATATACATCGATACGCAAGTCGGCCGGATTGATTTCAATATCGATGTTGTCGTCGACCTCAGGGCTGACGAACAGAGCTGAGAATGATGTATGCCGGCGATTATCCGAATCAAAAGGTGACTTTCGAACCAAACGGTGCACGCCGGTTTCCGTTTTTAGCCAACCGTAGGCATATTCACCTTCGACCCGAAAAGTTGCCGACTTAATGCCGGCAACATCGCCGGCGCTGGCTTCCAGGATTTCAGTTTTCCAGCCACGCGATTCGCAGAAACGCAGGTACATGCGCAAAAGTATCTCTGCCCAATCCTGAGCTTCGGTACCACCGGCCCCCGACTGAATGTCAATAAAGCAGTTGCTCTGATCCATCTCGCCGGAGAACATTCGTTGGAATTCCAACTTTTCCACCCGCGCCGAAAGTGCATCAATATCGTCTTCCACCGCTTTGGCGGTGTCTTCGTCGTTTTCGGCCTCTGCCAGATCCAGCAATTCGCCGGCTCCGATCAATCCGTCCATTGACTCGGATAACTCACTGACGGTGCGCTCTAAACTCGCCCGCTCGCGACCGAGTTGTTGGGCTTGCTCGGGGTCGTTCCAGATATCCGGGTTTTCCAGTTCGCGGCTGACTTCCTCTAAGCGTTCGCGCTTTTGGTCAAAGTCAAAGATACCCCCTGAGCGACTCTAAGCGCCCAATCAGGTCGGCCACGCGGGTTCGGACAAGATTCAGTTCCATGCAAATTCTTAGCTGACAAAGAGGCTAATGATACCAGTGATACCTCAGTGGATTAAGGATTAATTGGGCGAAAATCCCGCAGTATCAGCTGCACTCCTCGCCGTCCACGAAATTGGTCTGTTCCCAGTTCGAAAGCGGCGTGAATCACCTGCCCCGGATTGAGTTCGGTCGCAGCCTGAAACTGTACCGCTCGCAAGCTAAGTCCGTACTCGACATGTCGCAAAAATAACTGCAGTGTCTGGCGCCCCACAATGCGCGACTCGATCACCTCAAAGCAGTCATCGAACAGCGGCTCACTGAAGCCCTGGCCCCAGGGTCCCGCCAAGGCCAGTAGCTGCGCATGATCGAAGCTGAATTCATCGGACTGTAACGGCCCGTCGCTGAGCAATTGAACCTGTCTGATTTCATCGTTCAGTCGACGGGCGACTTGACCTGTGAACGCCGATTGAAATGCATCGAAATTCGCCTCAGACAAACTCAATCCCGCGGCCATCGCATGACCGCCAAATCGGTGAATCAGCCCGGGTGACTCACTATCCACATCGACCAGAACATCCCGTATATGAACGCCCTTAATCGACCTGAGCGATCCACGAAGTTCACTCGACCCATCACCAGCGGGTGCAAATGCGGCGGCAGGGACATGAAACTGGTCTTTCAGGCGCGAGGCGACCAATCCAATGACTCCGGGATGCCAGGAACGATTGAACAGGCAAATGGCTGATTGATCATTCGGATCGCCGGGCATCGAACTACATAAGCTGTGCAAGCTAGCCTGGGCTTCTTCAACCATCTGCTGTTGAACCGCTTTGCGTTCGCTATTGATGCCGTTAAGCTGCTGCGCCAGATGCAAGGCCTTCGCGTAGTCATCGCACAGCAGGCACTCAATGCCGATCGACATATCCTCGAGTCGACCCGCCGCATTAATTCGCGGCGCTAGTGCGAAGCCAATATCACTTGCCGAGCAGTTCGCGGCGCTGCGCCCGGCGACTTCCAGCAGGGCACGCACGCCGGCCTGAGCTTGGCCCTGCCGTATTCGCCTGAGGCCGGCTGCGACCAGACGCCGATTGTTTTCATCCAATGGCACCATATCGGCAACGGTGCCGATCGCGACTAAGTCCAGCAAACCGGCCAAATCGACCGGTTCAGGCAATTTCGCATCGGCCTTCAGCCGTGCGGCAACCGCCATTAAAAGATAGAACACGACGCCGACCCCGCACATCGCCTTGCTCGCAAATTGATCACCCGCGCTATTCGGATTGAGAATGACATCAGCAGCCGGCAAAACCTGTCCGGGCAAGTGATGGTCGGTAACCAATACCTGCCAGCCCTTGGCTTTTGCCGCCGCGACTCCCGCGCTGCAAGCGATTCCGCTATCCACGGTGACCAATAAACCCGGGCCCGGATTAAGCTCCCCTACCAGTGCCTCGCTCAGGCCATAGCCATGCCGCATGCGATCGGGAATCCGATAGTGAACATCGCTTGCACCGAGTAGACGCAGTCCACGGTGTAGCACGGCAGTGCCAGTTGCTCCATCACAATCAAAGTCACCGACAATCAATAGCGTTTGATTTGTGTCCAACGCCCGGCAAATCAGTTCTACGGCTTGATCCATCTGCGCCATCTGTCGGGGCGCTAGCAGCCCTGCCAAAGATAAAGCCCGGGGATCAGTGCTGGCCTGCCTGTTACACAAAACATGGTTCAGCAGCTCCTGTGCGCACGCACGCCTGGAAACTTGTCGCGTGCGCCGAACCAGCCAGCTCACCGGAATACCGCATTTGCAGGCCGCCAGATTCTCCAACGATCTGAATGCCGCAAGCGGCACACCTGCCCGTCCATAAAATCGAGCACGATTTGAGTGATCTGACCATGGGCGAGCGCAAGCCGGGCCGGTTGTAGTATCTGCTGGTCTAAGGCGCTCCAGTCGCGGACGCCCCGGGCATCTACCAGCAATCGGTCGATCAGGGCTTGTTTGGATTGGTTTTCCACAGTCGGAGTCTGGCTCGCAAGCGCCAAGCTGCGCAGATCAGCCTGGTCTGAATGAACTAAGCGCACACGACTTGTTATTTGCAGCGGATAACAGCCACCACCCCAAAACCACAAAGCATTGACACTGAGAAATCCATCGCGACGACGCCGAATATTTACCGGATGACCATGCAGCGCCATCTGAATTTGATTAAACAATCGAACCCATTTGCTCGAACTAGCGCCGGCAGGCAGGCATTCCGTCATGTCCCTGCCAAGTGCTTCCCACGGTTCCAAAAACCCCGGTGCCGTTTGCTCGGCAGACTCACTCGATACGAACCATCCAGTGGGGCCCGCTTCTCTAAGCGTCAAGCCATACTCGGCAAGTTCCGGTTGAATTGATTCAGACAGTGCGGCGCAATCCTCCTCGCTCACTTGCAAAGTACTCCATGCCATCAGGCGTGCAGTATTCATATCGGCAATGACATGGGCCGGATCGGCAAACAACCAAAAGCCACTCTTATGATCAGCGCGAAGCAAGCCATGCTGCATTGCTGCCATCGGCCACTGACCATCTGCGCTATGGAAATAGCGCTGCAATTGGGCGGTCATTCCTGGTTTAGCGACGGTATCCGTGCGCGCCTTCAGCCAGCGTCGCCTGCTCGCCGCAGATAATTTTGAGGTGGAAAATTTAGCGGGATCAGCGCATAAAATAACGAGCGCCTGGGTGGCCTGCTGCTCGATCACGCCACGTAACGAACCGCGATAATTTCACATTCGCGACGGCCATTGGGTGCAACGATGGTCACCGTGTCACCTTCGTTTTTACCAATAAGCGCCCGTGCCAGTGGCGATGAAATTGAGATGAGTCCTTTCTTAATATCGGCTTCCAAATCACCGACAATCTGATAGGTCACTTCTTCATCAGAATCAATATCCAATAATTCTACGGTCGCACCAAATACGATTTTTGTTCCGGCCTTTAGCGTGGAAACATCAATCAATTGCGCATGCGACAAGCTGTACTCGAGCTCTTTGATGCGGCCCTCAATAAAGCCCTGCTGCTCACGCGCTGCATGGTATTCGGCATTCTCTTTCAGATCACCGTGCGCACGCGCCTCGGCAATTGCGGCAATGACTGCCGGCCGATCCTTAGACTTGAGCCGATCTAATTCTTCACGTAGACGTTTAGCGCCTACAACGGTCATGGGTGCCTGCATTAAGCCAGACTCCTGTGTAGTTCTTGAAGGGAGGAAACGCGTTCAACCCCACGCTTATCCATCGCATTTACCAATGCGCGTGCACCCGCAACGGTAGTCGAATAAGTTACGCGGTGTTGCAAGGCTTCCCGGCGAATTGAGAAGGAATCGGCAATCGCCTGCTTCCCCTCGGTCGTGTTAATAATGTACACGATTTCGCCATTCTTAATCAGGTCGACAATATGCGGCCGGCCTTCAATCACTTTATTGACGCGCTCACACTCAATGCCGTGCTCTTGCAAGAACGATGCGGTGCCTACCGTGGCTGTCAACGTAAACTTTTTCGCCAGCAGCGCTTTTGCAACATCGATAACGCGCGACTTATCGCCGTCACGCAAAGATATAAATACTTTTCCTGGCTGCGGAGCACCAATTCCTGCAGCTTCTTCGGCCCGACCAAAGGCCTCCGCAAAGGTTGGGCCGACACCCATCACTTCGCCGGTTGAACGCATCTCCGGGCCCAGAATCGGATCGACATTCTGGAACTTGGCAAATGGGAATATGGCTTCTTTGACCGAGTAGTAGGACGGAATAATCTCTTTGGTCGCGCCCTGCTCGGCCAAGGACTTTCCGGCCATACAGCGAGCGGCGATTTTCGCCAACGGTAATCCGATCGCTTTGGATACAAACGGTACGGTGCGCGATGCACGAGGATTGACCTCCAGAACAAATACCTCTTCACCTTGAACGGCAAATTGTGTGTTCATCAGACCCACGACTTTGAGTTCTTTGGCCATGACGGTTACTTGCTGGCGAATAATGTCCTGAATTTTCGGGCTTAGCGAATAAGGCGGCAACGAACACGAAGAATCACCGGAGTGAACGCCCGCCTCTTCAATATGCTCCATGATCCCGCCGATCAGAACATTGCCTTGCGCATCAGCAATAATGTCCACATCAACTTCAACTGCATTATCTAAAAAGCGATCAAGCAAAACTGGCGAGTCGTTCGAAACCTGCACCGCTTCACGGATGTAACGAGCCAAATCGACATCGTTATGGACGACTTCCATAGCGCGGCCACCCAGCACATAACTCGGCCTGACGACCAGCGGGTAGCCGATTTCTTTGGCATGCAGCATGGCTTCGTCGGCGGTTCTTGCGGTCCCATTCGGCGGTTGCTTGAGATTGAGCTTTTGCACCATCTTCTGGAAACGCTCGCGATCTTCGGCCAGGTCAATTGAGTCCGGTGAGGTACCAATAATGGGCGCACCCGCGGCTTCTAATGCCCGGGCCAACTTCAGCGGCGTTTGACCGCCGTATTGAACGATCACGCCGATCGGCTTCTCCAGCTCGATGATCTCAATGACGTCTTCAAAGGTCAGCGGCTCAAAGTAGAGACGATCAGAGGTGTCGTAATCGGTTGAAACCGTTTCCGGATTGCAATTGACCATGATGGTTTCATAGCCATCGTCGCGCAGCGCCAGGGCGGCGTGTACGCAGCAATAGTCAAATTCAATACCCTGACCAATGCGATTCGGGCCGCCACCGAGCACCATAATTTTGTCGCGCTTGCTCGGCTCTGACTCACACTCATCTTCGTACGTTGAATACATGTAGGCGGTGCTGGTCGCAAACTCAGCCGCGCAGGAGTCCACACGCTTGTACACCGGACGCACATTGAACGCCTTGCGCAGCGCGCGAACGGCATGCTCATCGGTCTTGGTCAGTTGCGCCAATCGTGCGTCGGAAAAGCCAAGGCGTTTTAAATGGCGCAAACGCGACGCATCCAATGCCGGCAGTCCCTGATCAGCCAACCGCTTCTCTTCCTGGATGAGCACTTCGATTTGGTCTAAAAACCACGGATCGATCCAGCTCAGCTGATGAATATCGTCCACGCTTAAGCCGGCGCGAAATGCCTCGGCCACGTGGAAAAGTCGTTCTGGACCCGGCTCTTTGAGTTCGCGGCGAATACGCAGTAAGCCCTCTTCGCCTAACGCTGCATCACCGGTGGGGTCAAACCCGACCTTGCCGATCTCTAGACCACGCAAGGCTTTTTGTACGGATTCTGAGAAGCTCCGGCCCATCGCCATCACCTCGCCCACCGATTTCATCTGCGTGGTAAGGCGCGCGTCAGCCGATGGAAACTTCTCAAACGCGAAGCGTGGAATTTTCGTGACGACATAATCAATGCTCGGCTCAAACGATGCCGGTGTTTTGCCGCCGGTTATATCGTTTTTCAGCTCATCGAGCGTATAGCCAACCGCCAGCTTTGCCGCAATCTTTGCAATCGGGAAGCCAGTGGCCTTGGATGCCAACGCCGATGAACGCGACACGCGCGGGTTCATTTCAATAACTACCACGCGGCCATCTTCAACATTGATTCCAAACTGAACATTCGAACCGCCGGTGTCTACGCCGATCTTGCGCAAAACGGCAATGGACGCATCACGCAATCGTTGATACTCCTTGTCGGTCAGCGTTTGCGCAGGGGCGACCGTAATCGAGTCGCCAGTATGCACACCCATCGGATCCAGGTTTTCAATCGAACAGATGATGATGCAGTTGTCGGCGGTATCACGCACCACTTCCATTTCATATTCTTTCCAACCCAGTACCGATTCTTCAACCAATACTTCGTGGGTTGGCGAAAGCTCTAAGCCGCGCTTAACGATTTCCTCGAACTCTTCTTTGTTATATGCAATGCCACCACCCGAGCCGCCCAGTGTGAAACTTGGCCGGATGATGGTCGGATAGCCCACACGGGTCTGGATATCGACCGCCTGATCAAAACTTCGTGCAACCTCAGCTCGCGGACATTCCAAGCCAATTTCGGCCATCGCCACGCGGAATAATTCGCGATCTTCAGCCATTCGAATAGCCTCACGAGACGCACCGATCAACTCCACGCCGTATTTATCCAAAGTCCCTGCGTCGGCCAAATCCAAGGCGCAGTTCAAAGCAGTCTGACCACCCATAGTCGGCAAGAGCGCATCTGGCTTTTCTTTCTGAATTATGCGCTCAACCGTTTTCGGATTAATCGGCTCGATATACACCGCGTCAGCCATATCCGGGTCGGTCATAATCGTTGCCGGATTCGAGTTGACCAGAATAACCCGGTAGCCCTCCTCTCTGAGCGCCTTACAGGCCTGCGCACCCGAATAATCGAACTCGCAGGCCTGACCGATAACTATCGGACCGGCACCAATGATTAGAATGCTTTTTATGTCGCTACGCTTTGGCATTTACTTCTCTATTTTTTGTATTTCGCGTCAAATGACTTAGTTGGGTTTCCGGCCTTCGCCGATGTACTTGTCCAAAAACGCTTCCATCTTTGTGTACAGGGCGACCTTATTTTCCGGGTCGCTAAAGCCATGACCTTCTTTCTTTTCAACAACGGTAACTTCCGGTGGCTTACCGGCAGCGGTCAGGCGATCTTTGAGTAAGTCGTACTGGGAAATAGGCACGCGCTCATCTTTTGCACCCTGCACCAACATTACCGGGATATTAATCCGATCAATGTTGTACGCCGGCGACTGGGCTTGCTGCTCAGCCTCAGACTCCGGCTGAACTCGATTTAAAAAGTTGCGACCCGATTTGGATTCAGGGATATCTCCGTCCTTAAACATTAGCGGCAAGCTATACACACCCACGTAACCGATCGTGCATTTGTATTTGTTTGGCTCACGCACAACGGTTTGCAACGCGGCATAG
Organism: uncultured Gammaproteobacteria bacterium; assembly: GCA_965368785.1. Classification (GTDB taxonomy): domain Bacteria; phylum Pseudomonadota; class Gammaproteobacteria; order Xanthomonadales; family Xanthomonadaceae; genus Silanimonas. The sequence continues at coordinate 18,609 of CBDUOG010000017.1, forward strand.
CCACCGTATGAAGCACCATAGGTACAAATGCGATCAGGGTCGGCATAACCTTGAGCAATCGTCCAATCGACTGCGTCGGTCATATCGTCAATCATCGCTGTGCCCCACTTGCGATAGCCGCTCGCTTCAAACTGCTCGCCATAACCGCCTGAACCACGGAAATTGATTTGCAATACGGCATAGCCACGGTTTGCCAGGAATTGCACTTCCGGATTGAACCCCCATTGGTCGCGCGGGCCGTGCGGGCCGCCATGCGGGTGCAAAATAAGTGGCAGATTCTTGCCGCTCGAAAACCGTGGAATTGTCAGGTAGCCATGAAGCATTTCACCATCACGCGCCTTTACCTTTATCGGTAACACCCGCGACATTTGCTCTGGATTTATCCAGCTGCGTCCAGACAGTAGAAACTTTGCGCTTAGCTGCTGGCGATCGAATAAATAATAGGATCCCGGATCAGTATCGCTGTATGCGGTTAGAAGGATGTATCGACCATCCCTACTGATTCCTCTGAAAGAAACCACATGATTGGGAAATGCCTTAATTAAGCCGGCATAAGCTTTGGATTCGGCATGTTCCGTATTGATGAAGTCATAATTCGGAATGCCGTCCGGATAAGAAGCCATTAACAGGTCACGCTCGTCGGCACTCCAAATCATTCGATCCGGGTCGACGTTGCCATTGTTGCTCAGGTCCTGCGCTTCGTTCGTCTCCAGATCAATCAGTGAAATGCGTCGCGGCTCGCCTTGATCGCTTACCGAAAAATAGACTTTAGAGTTGTCTGAGTTAAAGCCCAGCGGATAGCGAATGGACTCCCCCATTTCAGCTCTCTCAAGTACATCCCAATCGTCGCCGTTCCGGCGCAATAGCTGGCGCACATTGTTTTCATTTTGACCCACGGCGTAACGCAGATTGCCGTCGTGATCTACCACAAAGCCACCAGACCGCAGCGGCGCGGTTGCCTGCGTACTGAGCTTTCCGGTATTGACGTTTAACTTATACAAAAAAGCCGAATCGACTGACCGCGACACCAGAATATTGTCCGGATCGTCCCATAGCATGTCGGAAACTTGGTAGTAGCCTCCATTAGGAATGTCAATACGCTTCTTGCCATCAACATCGGTAGCATATACATCAGGATTTCCAACACGACTATCAAACTCGCCGACTTTAAGCGTCACGAACATCAGAAAACGGTGGTCGTTGACCCAGAGCACTCGATCGATGTGCTTTCGATCACCATAATCCCATTTGCCGACAAGAGACATATCGGAAACCCGAAACGCAGCCAGCAGTGTGCGCCCACTTTGCGGCACGGACACGGTGATGTACTCACCGGTTGGCGAGAGGCTTACGTTACTGAATTCCGCATCTTTAAAAAAATGCTCAACCGGGACTCGCACCGCTGATGCTGCGGCGGAACATGTCAGCGCCAAAAAAAACACGGCAAGTAAACGAATTTGTTTCATTTCCTATCTCCCTTAGTAATCTTTCCTGAAAAACAAGCAACGCGCCCCAAAGCCTCGTTTAATTTTTTTCCATTAGCCTAATGAATCGATCAAAAAGCGCTGCCACATCATGTGGGCCAGGACTGGCCTCCGGATGCCCCTGAAAGCTAAATGCCGGCGCATCAGTCAGTTCGATACCCTGATTGCTGTGGTCGAATAATGAGCGATGAGTGACTTTGATGTTCTTCGGCAAGGTCGCCTCATCAATCGCAAAACCATGGTTCTGACTTGTGATCATCACTCGACCAGAGTCCAAATCGATCACCGGGTGGTTTGCACCATGGTGGCCAAACTTCATTTTCAACGTTTTTGCACCGGCCGCCAGTCCCAAAAGTTGGTGTCCCAGGCAGATACCGAACATCGGTAGCTTCTGACTCAAAAACTCTTGAATTGCTTCGATTGCGTACGCACAGGGGGCTGGATCGCCCGGACCATTGGACAGAAAAATTCCGTCTGGCTTCATGGCTAATGCAGCGCTTGCGGGTGTATTTGCCGGCACGACGTGTACATCGCAGCCACGCTCGGCGAGCATGCGCAAGATATTGGTCTTTACCCCGAAATCGTATGCCACCACCTTGAATTTGGCATCGCTGCGCACAAATTCATTGCGATCCAGATCGAGTTGGCCCTCGCTCCACGTATAAGATTGCGCGCAGGTGACCACTTTGGCCAGATCCATGCCTTTAAGTCCCGGGAACTTGCGCGCTGCTTCAAGCGCGCGCTCGTAATCAATATCACCGGCCATAATGGCTGCATTTTGCGAGCCACGATCACGCAAAATGCGGGTCAGTTTGCGTGTGTCAATTTCTGCAATCGCTACCACACCGCGCTTTTCCAACCAATCCGACAGCGAAATCTGGCTGCGCCAGTTGCTCGGGCGTTGCGGTTGATTGCGCACAATTAGACCGGCACACCAAACTTTATTCGCCTCATCATCTTGGTCGGTTAAGCCGGTATTGCCGATATGCGGATACGTCAGGGTGACCATCTGCCGGGCGTATGACGGGTCAGTCAGAATCTCCTGGTACCCGGTCATCGCTGTATTGAAGACAACTTCGCCGATAGTGAGACCGGCTGCGCCTATCGAAACACCCTCAAATTGTGTGCCATCTTCGAGGATCAGAACTGCTTTTTGTCTCACAACGATTCGCCTTTTGCGTTTATTGAGCCCTCTGGCGCAGGAGTGCGCGAACCTGCGAACGCGGTGAAAACCGGTCCGGAAAGTTAAGGAGTCAGGCGAGCGAGGATTTTAGCGGTTACGCGCGTTTCACGCCAGCACTAAATAGCGCGTTCGTTCAGAACATCATCAACGGTGTACAGGCCGGCTGGTTGTCTCACCAGCCATTGAGCGCATTCCAGAGCACCTTTTGCGAAGATATCGCGATGCATGGCACGGTGAATGAGCTCCACACGCTCACCCGCCCCGGTGAATTGCACCGTATGTTCGCCAATGATGTCACCGGCACGGATGCTGGCGTAATTGATCGCTTGCGCGCTTGCCTGAGCGGCTTCGCCCAGGGCCAGCGCCGTCCCGGAGGGCGCATCCTTTTTCATTTGATGATGTGACTCGACGATGTCGATAGACCAGTCCGGCAACAACTCGGCCACCCGTTCCACTGCCTGACGCAATGCAGCGACCCCCAGACTGAAGTTTGCCGAATGGATAATGGCGATATCTTGAGCAGCTTCGTGCAGACGCTGCTTTTGCGCCGGGCTTAATCCGGTGGTACCGCTGATTAGCGCAATCCGATTATCCAAGCAGTGCTGCACGATGCGATCAAACGCCTCAGGCAGACTGAAATCGATGCAGATGGCGCATTTTGGCGCCCGATTCAGATCATCGGCCGGCAAAATGACCTCGCCGGAAGCCGTAGTTTCTGCATCACGACCGACCAAGCCGGCCAACTGCAATTGCGAATATTCGGGCAGAAGGCGAATTAGGGTTTGACCCATTCTGCCGCTGGCGCCGTGGATCATGAGCTTGCTGGACTTAGACATGCGCAAACACTAGCGGCAGAATGCACTTTGCACAAGATGACAGCGCCCCCGAGTTCGCTATCTTCCTGTTTAACTGAAGCTATACTCCGCTGGGACCCACTCGCCATCAAAGGATCAGTGTGGCTGCAAAACCTGCTAAAGCTAAGCTGTGGTATTTCACCGGGCTCACTGCGATCCTTTTAAGCTTAGCGCTAAGCGATAGCCTGGATCGCCTCGATTACGCTGCTGCTGATCCACTGATGCGTGCACATGCCGCATCACGAAAACCGCCCAGCGACATTGTCATTGTCGCAATCGATCAGAAAAGCCTCGAGGACCTCAATTTGGAGGCCGGGTCATGGCCATGGCCTCGCGCTATGCATGCTGAGTTAATCGATGGTTTGCAGGCGTTTGGCCCACGATTGATTGCATTTGATCTGCTTTTTAATGAATCCGATGCGTTTCGGCCCGATAGCGACGCGGCCTTCAGGGCAATCGCTCAGGAACACTCAAACCTGTATTTCGCATCGCTGCTGTTGCCCGACGGCAATCAGGCACCACTGGCTAAACTGCCCACCAGCTTCAACGCAGTGGCTTCAGCGCAAGCCGACGAAGCGGCGAGCGCGACGCTTCTGATGCCTTTGGTTCTGGCCCCGGAAAACTGGCGCGGCGGGCTGATTAATTTTGAAGCAGACTCCGATGGCATCGGCCGACATGCGCGTATTCGCCATCGTATCTCCGGCTGGTCCTTGCCCGGCTTTGCCGCCCAGATCGCCAACGACCAGCAATCCGGCCTACCCGAGTCGGACCGGATACGCTTGAATTGGTATGGCGAAGCACCCCAAACGATTTCATTTTCAGACCTTATTGAGGATCTTGGAAAAGATAGCCCGAAAATTGCGCCCGGCCTTAAGGATAAAACCGTATTAGTCGCCGCGACTGCATCGGGATTAAATGACTTTCGCCCTACACCGCTTGGAACACAAACACTGGGCGGTCAAATTTTGACAACAGCAATTGCCAATCTGCGCCAAGACGATTGGATACGCGACCTACCCGTTCGTTGGCCACTATTGATTGGCTTGCCGCTAATCGTGCTTCTAATTTTCCACAAGCAGCGTGAGCCGTTGCGAATCGGAATCATCCTGATTGCGTTGAGCCTGACCTTGCTCGGCCTGAGTTACTACGCGCTGCGCTGGAACTATTTTTTTGGTGTGGGCGCCGCACTCACGCTTGCCTGGCTGAGCTTCGGCTTTTTGAGTATTCAGGCCCATCTAGCAGAGCGGCGCGAAAGGCAAGCAACCATCAGTCTATTTAGTCGTTTTTTGGACCGCCGCGTCGTTGATGATTTAATTAGTTCGGGCGAACTCAGCCGGGAACAGAAGCCTCAATCACGAGAAGTCACGGTGCTCTTTTCGGACATCCGCGACTTTACCCGAATTTCCGAATCCCGTTCACCCGAAGCGGTAGTTGAGCTGCTGAATCGCTACTTTACTCGTCAGGTTGAAGTGATCTTTAAGCATGGCGGTACGTTAGATAAGTTTATCGGCGATGCAATAATGGCATTCTGGAACGCACCCAGCACACAGGTCGATCATGCAGACCGGGCGCTGATGGCGGCATTAGACATGCTCGAAGTACTGAAGTCTTTTCGCTGTGAGCTCGCCGAGATTGATCCGAGCTTAAACGACTTTGACATCGGCATCGGCATTCATAGCGGCCCGGCAGTCGTAGGATTCCTGGGCAGCGACAGCCGAATCGAATACACAGTTATTGGCGATTCAGTAAACCTGGGAAGCCGCATTGAAGGGGCTACCAAGGGTGTTTGTCGTCTCCTGATCTCGCAGGCAACGCTTAGCGCTTGCCGCAATCCGGAGTATTTTGCGTTTACCCCAATGGGTCGCTTCGATATAAAAGGACGTATAGAGCCGGTAGACCTGTTCGAAGTAACTCTTAGTCAGCAAACACAAGGAACGGACCATGGATAAATCTCATTCAGCAAAAAACTCAATGCGATTGCTGATCGTCGCTGTTTTGGCTATGTCAGCAAGCTCCGCGGGCATGAGCGAGAACGGCACCATCCTTAAAACCACAGCATTGCGTTCTGCGCCCAGTAGTGCTGCCGAAGTCCTGTTGGAGCTTGAGGCGATGCAGCCGGTACAGGTGACGAGCCGCAAGGGCGCGTGGGTCGGCATTGATACCGTTGCAGGGAAAAGCGGATGGGTCCGGGTTTTGGCGATCCGAACAGCTTCCGGCGAGCAGAACAGGGCCGGCGCGGGAGATCTGATTTCCGTTTTTAAAACGGGCTCTACCGGTCAAGCGTCGAGCACCGGTGTTAAGGGTCTTTCCGCTGAGATGCTCATTGCCGCAGCCGCAAACATTCAACAGGAGCAACTACTTTCGACCTATGTCTCTGATCAGGCAGACGCGAAGCACTTCGCCAAAAGGACCCAATTGCACGAAGCGAGTGCGGAGTATGTTGAGCCACCAAAATCCAAGAAAAAGCGCAGGGGGTCACGATGAACATGTCTCGTCCAGTGCTCGCATTAGTTCTGTTATTCAGCTTGAGCGGCAATGCTGATGCGATCAATCGCTTAGGCAGAGTCTTTGACTTCGGCAAGAAAGTTACGGAAGCCAATCAAGATATCTCTGAGCCTGAAGAAATTGAAATCGGCAAAGGACTAACTGCCGGCTTGCTCGGCGCTGCTCCGTTGGTCGCCGATGATGAGCTACAGAGATACGTCAACCAGGTAGGCCGTTGGTTAAGTTTGCACACCGAGCGGCCGGATCTGCCTTGGCGTTTTGGCATTCTCGACACCGATGCAGTCAACGCATTTGCGATTCCAGGTGGCACGATCTTAATTACTCGTGGATTGTATGATCGCCTGCGCGATGAGTCGGAATTGGCCGGCGTGTTAGCGCACGAAATTGCCCACGTCCTGCAGAAGCATCAGCTAGCCGCGATTCAAAAGGAGCTCGGCAAAGAATGGCAGTCTGAAGTCGCCGGAGAAGTGATTGCCCGAAGCAGCAATGAGTGGGTTGTTAAATACGGAGACCGGGCATTTGCCGCCGGCCGTGAAGTCATGACCCGTGGCCTGGACAAGAAAGATGAGTACGAGGCTGATCGCATGGGCGTCATTATCGCCGCTCGCAGTGGCTACAATCCGTTCGGTCTGGTGGGCGTGTTACATACATTGGATGCCACCGACGCTGAGGATAAAGGTGTAGCACTTATGTTCTCGACCCATCCAACGGCGCATAGTCGGCTGCTAGAACTTGATACGGCGATTGGAACACAGCTCGATGGCTTGGCGGAGAAATCAAGCACCCCATCGCTCAAACATTAGCTGCGTCAAGCGTTGATACATTTCAGGAAGTCATTCGATCCCAGAATGACTTCACGCCATCGAAAAAACTGCTGGAGCGCGGTGAATGTTTCGCCGCGTGCTCGCCATCGAATGTTGCGTCAAACTCTTCCAGTAGCTCGCGCTGCCGTGCCGTCAAGTTGACCGGCGTTTCAACCACCGCTCGGGCCATCAAATCGCCTGGAGCGCGCGATCGAACTGACTTCACGCCCTTGCCGCGCAGACGAAACATCTTGCCCGATTGCGTTTCCGCCGGAATCTTGATTTCAGCCTGACCGTCCAGAGTCGGCACAGTGACGCTGGCACCCAGGGCTGCTTGTGAGAAGCGAATGGGAACTTCGCAGTAAATATCATCACCGTCACGCTCAAAGATATCGTGTGGCCGGACCTGAATTTCTACATACAAATCACCGGCTACACCGCCCACCGGCGCCGCCTCGCCTTCGCCCTGCAGACGGATCCGATCGCCAGTATCAACGCCGGCAGGCACCTTGACTGCCAATGTTTTGGTTTCTTGCTTACGCCCGTTGCCGTGACATGCCTTGCAAGGCGTTTTGATTACTTTGCCGCGGCCATCGCAATGCGGACAAGCTTGTTGCATTGAAAAAATGCCGCGCTGCATACGAACCAGGCCGTGCCCATGACAGGTGCCGCATTGTTCGACTTTACCGTCATCCGAGCCGGATCCCGCGCAACTCTTACACGACGCAAGAGTCGGAATATCGATATTACGCTCTAAACCGAATACGGCTTCTTCCAGATCCAGCTCCAGAAAATAGCGCAGATCAGCACCACGCCGCGGCCCACGCTGACCGCCCATGCCGCCGCCAAAAATGCTGCCGAAAATATCACCAAAAATGTCATTGATATCCGGTCCGCCAGCGCCGCCACGACCGCCCATGCCATGCTCAAACGCAGCGTGTCCGTGCTGGTCATAAACGCGACGCTTGGCCGGATCCGACAGTACCTCGTATGCCTCTTTAGCTTCTTTGAAGTGATTGATTGACTCAGCATCATCTGGATTGCGATCTGGATGGTGCTTCATGGCAAGCCGGCGATAGGCTTTTTTCAGCTCTTCTTCTGATGCGTTTTTCGCAACGCCCAGCACTTCGTAAAAATCTCGCTTGCTCATGCATTCATCCGTTTTGAACCTAATACAGCCAAACGCCCAATGGTGAATCCACCACTGAGCGCCGGCCAGATGCTAATCACTCGTGTTGATTAGTCGTTCTTATCTTTTACTTCTGTAAACTCAGCATCAACCACGTCTTCAGATTTTGCGTCGGTGGCGCCGTCGCCATCCGCCGCTGCTTCGGCCTGTTGGCTGGCTGATGCGGCCGCTGCATACAGCGACTGCGCTGCCTGTTGTAGCGCCTGAGTCCTGGCTTCAATCTGTGCTTTGTCGTCGCCTTTCATCGCGGTTTCCAGATCAGCTAAAGCCGATTCAATCGGTCCCATCTGGTCCGCCGGGACTTTATCGCCGTGCTCTTTTATTGCGCTGCGCGTGCTGTGAATCAGACCGTCCGCTGCGTTTCGAGCAGCAACCAGCTCATGGAACTTCTTGTCTTCTTCGCGGTGGGTTTCCGCGTCGACGACCATGCGCTGAATTTCTTCCTCGCTTAAGCCCGAGCCCGCCTTGATTTCAATGCGCTGTTCTTTGTTGGTTTTCTTATCCTTCGCCGACACATGCAGGATGCCGTTGGCGTCGATATCGAACGACACTTCAATCTGCGGCATGCCACGCGGCGCTGAATCGATACCGGCCAGGTCAAATCGAGCAAGAGACTTGTTGAATTGCGCCTGTTCGCGCTCGCCCTGCAATACATGCACAGTCACTGCGCTCTGATTGTCATCGGCGGTCGAGAATACCTGGCTTGCCTTGGTCGGAATCGTGGTGTTCTTTTCGATGATTTTAGTGAACACCCCGCCGAGGGTCTCAATACCCAAGGACAACGGCGTGACATCGAGCAACAACACATCTTTGACCGTACCGGCCAACACACCGCCCTGGACCGCCGCACCAATCGCCACGGCTTCATCAGGGTTTACGTCTTTACGTGGTTCCTGACCGAAGAATTCGGTGACCATTTGCTGCACTTTCGGCATACGGGTCATACCACCGACCAAAATGACGTCGGCAATATCCGAGTTACGCAGACCGGCATCTTTCAATGCAATGCGGCATGGCTCCATCGTGCGCTTGATCAACTCTTCAACCAAAGACTCAAGCTTGGCCCGGGTCAATTTGATATTCAGATGCTTCGGACCGGATGCGTCTGCAGTCACGTACGGCAGATTCACTTCGGTCTGCTGTGACGTGCTCAACTCAATCTTGGCGCGTTCTGCGGCGTCTTTTAAACGCTGCAGGGCCAGCGGATCTTTACGCAGATCAATGCCCTGCTCTTTGTTAAATTCTTCAACCAGGTAATCGATGATTCGGGCGTCAAAATCTTCACCGCCCAGGAACGTATCACCATTGGTAGAAAGCACTTCAAACTGCTTCTCACCGTCGACTTCAGCCATTTCGATAATCGAAACGTCGAAGGTACCGCCGCCCAAGTCGAACACTGCGATCTTGCGATCACCGCCGCCCTTATCCAGGCCATATGCCAACGCCGCCGCGGTCGGCTCGTTGATAATGCGCTTAACGTTTAGACCGGCAATCTTACCGGCGTCTTTGGTCGCCTGGCGCTGCGAGTCATTGAAGTATGCCGGGACGGTAATCACCGCCTCGGTCACTTTTTCGCCGAGGTAAGCCTCAGCAGTTTTCTTCATTTTTTCCAGCACGCGCGCCGAAATTTCCGGTGGGGCCATCTTCTTGCCGTCAGCAGTCGACACCCATGCATCGCCATTTTCATGGGCGAAAATACTGTAGGGCACCAATCCGATATCTTTCTTGACTTCGGCATCAGTAAACTTACGACCGATCAGGCGCTTTACCGCGTAGAACGTATTTTTTGGATTGGTCACGGCCTGACGCTTAGCGGAGGCACCGACCAGCACTTCACCGTCCTTGCCGAAGGCTACGATTGACGGCGTGGTGCGATCACCTTCCGCATTCTCGATCACGCGGGTCTTCCCGCCTTCGATGACAGCGACGCAGGAATTGGTTGTTCCTAAGTCAATACCAATAATCTTACTCATGGAATTTCTCCGAATATTTGGGCAGTCAGGCGCTGCTATTAAGTTCTGATATATAGATGGAGGCGAAGCTCCACTTTTCAAGGGCAAAAATTAGCTTTCCGCTGCCACCACCACGAGGGCTGGGCGCAAAAGTCGCTCGTTAAGCACGTAGCCACGCTGAAAGACATCAACGACTGTGCCGGCGGCAATGCCCTCAGCTGCGTATTGACTCACCGCTTGATGCACGTCGGGGTTAAACACGTCGCCCTTGGGATCAAGTTCAACGAGTCCATTGTCCGTGGCAAATTTATTCAATTGCTTCAGGGTCAGCTCAAGCCCCTCTTTGAGAGGATGCGGTTGATCACCGGCTGCCTTAAGACCTGCGTGCACGCTATCAAACACCGGTAGCAAGTCCGCGAGCAGTCTTTCATTGGCGTATTTGCGGGCCATTTCAAGGTCGCGCGCGAGGCGTCGACGTTGATTCTCGATATCGGCGCGGTCGCGCAGTGCCTGTTCTTTTAGCTCACCCATTGCATGACGCAATTGATCGAGCTCTTGGTTCAGGTCGATGTTAGTGTCGGCTTCCGGCGCGTCGATGTCATTAGATTCCGATGCGGTACCGAGTTGTTCTTTAGGATCTTGCATTGTTCCCCATACCGGCATCGCCGCCGGCCCTGACTGATTGATTCAATCCGGTTATGGGGTCGGCTGATCGCGATTCAAGGCCTGACTTAAAAGATCGGCTGTAGCCTGCACCATGGGGATGACCCGATCGTAGGCCATCCGGGTCGGTCCGATAACCCCGAGCACGCCCAGAACCCGGCCATTGGCTGAATAGGGAGCGGAAACCAGGGTGCAGCTATCCATCGGAGCGATACCTGTCTCCTCGCCGATAAAAATTCTTACCCCTTGCGCACGTATCGTCCGCTCCAACAGAGCTAGCATCTCCTGCTTACGCGAAAAGGTCTCAAATAAAGCCCGCAGTCGATCAATGTTGGACAGGTCAGGTGCCCCCATCAAACGGGTTTGGCCAGCCAGCAATAGATCTTCACCGTCGCCCTGCTCCAGGGCCTGTTCAGACAGCTCTACCGCGGCCGAAAGCAATGATTCCATCTGTTTACGGGTCTGCTTCATTTCCAACAGAAGACGGGCACGAATTTCACTCAGGGTCAGCCCGGCGAAATTTTGATTCAGATAATTGCCAATTTGCTCTAACTCAGAGGCGCTATATGGCCGGCTGGGTGTGAGAACGCGGTTTTGCACTTCGTTGTCGGTAAAAATAATGACCGCCAGAATCCGCTCCGGGTCAAGGCTTAAAAACTCAATGTGCCTAAATGCAAACGCTTTACGCTTCGGCACGGTGACGACCCCGACAAACTGGCTCATGGCCGACAATAATTCAGACGCATTGCTCAGCAAAGCCTGCGTCCCGTGGGCAGCCAGCAAATTGCTCGAAAGGGTTTTGATGGCCGGGGCATCCAGCGGCTCAACTTGCAGCAGCGAGTCCACAAAAACGCGATATCCCTGTGCTGTCGGCACCCGGCCGGCACTGGTATGCGGAGCAGCGACCAGGCCTTGATCCTCCAGGTCCGACATGATGTTGCGGATTGTGGCCGGGCTGACATCCAAACCACTGCGCCGAGCCAGAGTCCGCGAGCCCACAGGCGTACCTTCGCTTATGTACTGCGAAATAAGGGTGCGCAAAAGATTGCGTGAGCGAGAATCAAGACTAATGGTCATGCTTATTAGATTGCGGACTTTTTGCTAAAGATCAAGTACCCGCGCTCATTAAAGTCCGATCTGCGGCACACTAATCATGTTTTCTTACACACAGCAGCGATCAGTTCAGGCAGAATCTGCATACATGCTTAAGTACATAACGCTCAAAGACTTTGCCGTTGTCAGCGAGGCTGAAATCAGCTTTGACGACGGCATGACCGTAATTTCCGGCGAAACCGGGGCTGGAAAATCCCTGCTCGTGGATGCCCTGCTCTGGCTGACTGGTACCCGTGCAGATGCCGGCGTCGTCCGCCACGGCGCCGAGCGCGCTGAGCTGCATGCAGAATTTGACCTCAGCGACGCCGCCGAAGCGCGTGCATGGCTCGCACAACAAGAACTCGATGAAGATAGCGCCTGCCAACTCAGGCGCATAATTCGCGCCGATGGCGGCTCGCGCGCCTGGATCAATGCGCGCCCCGCCACCGTTTCACAGCTGTCGGAACTGGGTGCTTTGCTGGTCTCAATTCATGGTCAACATGAGCATCAAGCGTTGCTTGGGCGTTTCCACCAGATGCAGTTGGTCGATGGGTTTGCCGATAATCAAGCGAAGCTCGCTGATATCGCGCAAATCTATCAATCATGGCGTCAGTGTGAAAAACGTCTGGCTGCCTTGCAAAAGCAAGGTGATGTTAGCGATCGCATCGAGTATCTGAAATTTCAACTCAAAGAACTCAATGAGCACCTGATTGAACCTGATCAGCTGACCGAATTGCTTAGCGCGCATCGCCGTCAGGCGAACGCTACGAGTTTGTTGCAAGCCTGCGACACGCTGGTTGAGCAGTTACAGGGCGAACGCAGTCCCGGCATCGCTGATCGTCTATCACAAATGCATGCTACGTCGCTGAAAGCGAGCAAAGACGAACCGCGTTTTGCCGACATTGCCGAGCTAATCAGTAGTGCGCAAATTCAACTCGACGAAGTGGCGAAAATAGCGGACCTGATCCGCGACAGTCTGGATCTAGACCCCGAAGCCTATGCCCAAATGGAGTCGCGTCTTACCCGTTTGCATGATATTGCTCGAAAGCACCGTGTGCCCCTGGATGAGCTCAATGATCTGCAAGCCCGGCTCGATTCGGAGCTGGGGTCACTGGAAAATTCAGGTGCCGAAGTCGACGCATTACAGACCGAGCTTAAGCGATTGCACTCTGGATGGGCTCAGGCGGCCCAACAATTGAGCCAGTCGCGAAGCGTCGCGGCCAAAAAAATGGCAGCCAAAGTCAGCGCGCTTATGTCTGAACTGGGTATGGCCGGAGGCCAGCTCAAGATTGAGCTGGAACCCAATGCTGACGATCAACCAAGCCTCAATGGCGCCGAGCGCGCGGAATTTCTGGTCTCCGCCAATCCCGGCCAGCCCCCGCGCCCCCTTCGCAAAGTAGCCTCGGGAGGCGAGTTGGCGCGCATCAGTTTGGCGATTGAAGTTGCAACATTGGGTCTGGAGGGCGTGCCGACACTGGTGTTCGACGAGGTTGATGCCGGGATTGGTGGCGCCGTCGCTGAGATCGTAGGCGGCAAGTTACGCGATCTTTCGACAAACCGGCAGGTTATGTGCGTCACCCATTTGCCGCAGGTTGCCTCACAGGCACATCAGCACTTCCGGGTAACCAAGGCAGTTCAGAAGAACCAGACATTCAGCACCATCGTGCTGATGGACCCGGCACAGCGAGTTGAAGAAATTTCCCGAATGCTCGGCGGTGTAGAGATTAATGATGCGACTCGCAAAGCAGCGAAAGCGATGCTCAAGTCAGCTCAACCGCAAAAAGCAGCCGAGGCTTAGCGCTTTTTCTTGCGGCGGACGTATAGCACTAAAGAGTGCTCTTCAATTTCGAAACCATGTTTGGCCGCAATTTGTTTTTGCAGCGTTTCAATTTCCTGGCTATGAAATTCGATGACTTTGCCCGTATCCAGATCGACCATATGATCGTGGTGTCCACCCGAATCGAGCTCATAAACCGCTTGCCCGCCTTCAAAATGGTGCTTGAGCACTAGGCCGGCGCTTTCGAACTGCATCAGCACGCGGTAAACGGTCGCTAAACCGATATCATCACCCTGCTCGAGCAGCTGCCGGTATATATCCTCAGCCGACATATGCCGGGGCGTATCATTTGCTTCAAGAATCTCGAGAATACGCATGCGCGGTATGGTGACTTTCAGCCCGGCCTTGCGAAGGTCCTGAGTTTCCATTTTTGTTATTCTCCAGTTGAATACTTGATACTTTGGGGCACTAATGACCGCTTTCAGTGTATCATCGCCCGATCTGATTTAAGGACTTTCGAATTCATGCCCAAGATAATTATCGCCGCATTTGTCGCCGCTTTTCTGGCGACCGGCTGTTTGTACCACCAGCCGATATTTCAGGGTAATTTGCTCGAGCAGGAAAAAGTTGAGCAACTGCAGGCAGGGATGACCAAGCGTCAGGTGTTTGCCCTACTCGGTTCGCCGTCGGTCGCCGATCCGTTTCATCTGAATCGCTGGGACTATCTGGCAAGTCAGCGCCGCGGGCATGGCGACACGATCGTAAAAGCATTTGTCGTTCATTTTGATGGCGATGTCGTCAGCCGCTGGGAAGGCGAATACTTCCCTGAACAAGACCTGGCATTGGTTAAAGAAATGGGCAAATTCGGCAATATTGCCAAAGACCCGAAAAAGAAAGGCCGCTAAGATTGTTCAGCGGCGCGTCGACGCCGCGCATCTTTCGGATCAATCAATAAAGGCCGCAGGATCTCTATGCGGTCTTTGTCTTTTAAGGGCTGACTCAATTCGACGAGTTTGCCAAAAATTGCCAGCGACTCAGGATCAATCGGGTACTGCGGGTACTTTTGGGCAAAGCCTGACTTACCAAGCGCGTCTTTCACCGTCGCGCCCGACTCGACCTCGAGTTTCATAATGATTGCCCGATCAGGCACCGCATACACGATTTCGATATTGATCACCTCGCATTACTCTCCTGCATAAATCCGGTCAGCTGCCTGACAAAAATCGTCGACGATTCGATCACCCAGCTTATGGAATCCCAGCGCAAGTGCTGCTCCGGCGAAGGCGCCGGCAACTTCAAAATTAAGCGTTAGCGCAATTTTACAGGCGTCCGGTCCCAACTCGGTGAACTCCCATACGCCCGACAATGATTTGAACGGACCCTCGACCAAGGCCATTTCCAATCGGTGCGGTGGGCTGACCGTATTCTTGGTCGTAAAGCTCTGACGGATACCGGCTATCCGAATGTCTAATCGGGCAACGCGCTCAAACTCAGTATGCGCCAACACTTCAGCTGACTCGCACCAAGCGAACAATTCGGGATAGGCTCGCACGTCATCGACCAGCGCAAACAACTTCTGAGCTGAATGGTTTACCAGAGCCTGACGTTCGATTTTAGTCATCGTGATACTCAAAGAAGCGCTTGCGTGCGACAATCCCCCGCCTAGAGAGAAGTCATGAGCAAAGACAAAAAGAAAAAGGATACCGGAAAAGGCGGCACTATCGCGCTTAACAAGCGCGCCCGTTATGAGTACGAACTCGGCGAACGCTATGAGGCCGGCCTTGCGCTGCAGGGCTGGGAAGTCAAAGCGATTCGGGCCGGACGCGCCAATATTGGCGAAAGCTATGCGGTTATTCGCAAGGGTGAACTGTTCCTGTTCGGCGCGCAAATTACCCCGCTTATTCAAACCTCAAGCCACTTTATTCCAGACGAGAGGCGTACCCGCAAGCTGCTTTTGCATCGTGCCGAAGTCGACAAATTGATTGGACGTGTGGAGCGTGACGGCTACACGTTAATTCCAACGGCTATGTATTGGAAAGGCAATAAAATCAAGCTCGAACTGGCTCTGGCCAAGGGCAAGCAAACGCACGACAAGCGCCAAACCAGCAAAGACCGCGATTGGGCTCTCGAAAAGCAACGCGCCCTGCGGCACCGCAATAAAGACGCCTGAACCGGGCGCAACCGGGTGATTGGAATTCCTTGAAGTTAGGACACCGCGCCCATACACTTCAAGTGTCAAACGTTTTTAAACTTTCCTCGGGGGTGTCCTGGCTTCGACGGGGGTGACAAAAGACGCTTGGTGCATGCCGAGGGGGTAGCTTTCCTCGATAATCCAGCTGCAAAACTTTAGACGCCAACGACGACGTCTACGCTCTAGCCGCTTAAGGCTGAGTCCCGAACCCACTTGTGCCTTTGCTCGTGGATGTAGGGTCATTATCAAGGGATCGGATGCGGTGGCGACCCGCCAGCAGCGTCCTAAATTTAGCGGGTATGTTCTAAGGTGTGCCTCGCACGTTGTGTTGCCCTAGAGCGAGATTAAACAACGAGCTAAGCATGTAGTACCGGGCCTTGCGTGCCTTCGGACGGCGGTTCAACTCCGCCCACCTCCACCAACGCTAAAACCCCAGCCCAAAGCTGGGGTTTTTTAATGGCTAAAAAAACTGGGCGCTCAGGTTCTGAATAATTTTTCGCACGCATAGCGAACAAACTTTTATTTATGAACAAACCCACAATCGGTTTTCGGTCACGTCAACGAAACATCTCAATGCTGAAATATCTACTCCGGGAATCAGCCCACAGCATTGGAGCAAAATATGAAATCCGTTCTTTCTATCAGTACTGCCCTAGCCGCTCTGCTCATTGCCGGTACTGCATTGGCCGATACGCCGCGACTGGACGATCGTCAAGCGAATCAACGCGCCCGAATTGTCGACGGTGTGCAAAGCGGAGAGCTCACTCGCCCGGAAACTGCCCACCTTGTCAAAGGGCAAAGTCAGCTTCGTCGCATGGAGCGCCGCGCAGAATCCGATGGCACGGTGACTGCCAAGGAACGCGTACGTCTGCAGCACAGTGCGAACAAGCAATCCCGGCGCATCGCTCGCAGCAAGCACAACGACCGTAGCCGCGGCTAATTTAGCGATATGGTAGGTGGCCGGCGCGACAAGCCGGCCACTTGCGTTGTATACACATCCGGCAAGTTGATTTGCTAACGAAAGTCACGCGATGACAAGGCGACATCAGACAGCAACTCGCTGTAGTCATGCAGGCGCCCTGCAATTACATGCCGCACATTATCGACCGATTCGAAGCGCCCATCGACGACCAGCAAACTGGATTCCAGTAATATCCGGCGCTGTTTTTCCGCCAGTGATTTCCACACCACGATATTGAACAGGCCGTCCTCATCCTCAAGCGTTACGAACGTGACGCCCGAGGCAGTTGCCGGACGCTGGCGCAAGGTCACCAAACCAGCCACCCGCACAGCCTGACCGTGCTCGGTACGCATTAACTCAGCTGATCGCCGACAGCGCCGTGCCTGCAGTTGCTTGCGGATAAGCGCCAACGGGTGCGCTTTCAAGGTCAGACCCGTACTCGCGTAGTCCGCCTGCATATCTTCCATCGCGCTGGGTACCGCCAAATTGACCCGGTCCTCTTTGGCCGATGTACTGGCATTGAACAAAGGCAACTGCCTCTCAACGCCAGCGCTTTCCCAACGCGCCCGATGTCGATGACCGCTCAAACCACGCAATGCAGATGCCTCGGCCACCCTGGCTTTGGCGCCTTCATCCAGATCGGCGCGCTGATCGGCACCATCATGGTGGCGAATGTG
>CBDUOG010000018.1:0-34842 GCA_965368785.1 uncultured Gammaproteobacteria bacterium
GGATCGCCAAACCGCTACGCGGTTCGTCGACCGCAGATGCGGGGCGTTAGGTCTCATGATCAAGCAAGCCATCTCGTCCACGTTTTTACTGCCCTTGGCACTTCCACTCTTCATTTTTTCTGCCAGCGCTTCATCGACTCCCGTCGGTGCAATTACAGAGATTGTCGTAGAAGAGAATGGGCTTGGGCCCAGATCGGAGGGGTGCGCCTCATTCGTCGTCACGCTGGATCAAGCACGCAGGTTCTTTGATCAAGCTGTACTCATTTCCGGGCGTCAACAGCATGATTTCTTTCTGCACGGACCATGTTACGCGCGTGGCACATTCAAGAGCCGCTATGGCAAATGGCAGTGGGAGATTCGCAGTATGGGAACCGGAACCATCACCGCAACAAACGGAGATATATTTGTGCTGGGCAATCCGGACCAAGAGTCGTCGATTGCAGAGAATTAGCATGGGCTCTAACAGTAGCGTGCAGTGGGCACCCGGGGAATTACTCGACATGACCCGATAATCGCGACCAGTGCATTAATTTGAGTCGGAGAACTAGCGTATGCGCCCTTATATTCTGGCAACCGCGTTTCTGATAATTGCGGGTTTGTGCATGGCCACGATTGTCTTCGGCGCTGGCTTGCTTGAGTTTGCGTTGCCGGGCGGTTTGCCGCTGGGCAATCTCATCGCGGCGCTGATCTTTGTAGGCATTGCGGGTGCTGCATGGGTGCTCGCGCCGGCTGGGGGTTTGACTCGCCGGCTTGCCCAGTGTGTCTTCGTGCTCTGTGTTGCTTGGCTGCCCGTATCGGTGATGATCGCCGGCAATCTGGCCTTGAACTTTGGCAATGGCAGGGGCGACGCATGGTTGATGTTTAGCGCAGGACTGCTCGCGCTGGCGGTGCTCATGCTGCTGGTAGCATTGATTAGCCGCGTTGTGGCGGGTAGACGAGACCAGCGCTTGGGCGATTAGCTTTTCAAGCAGGCCCAACCCAAACTCCATCGGGGTTTGGGCGTTTAAGTCCTAAAATAGATCGGCATCCAGGTTCATTAGCGATGCGCTACCGGCGCGGATGCCGGCGGCGTGCGAGGCGATGCGTGGCAGGATGCGAGCGTAGTAGAAGCGGGCGGTTTCCAGTTTCGCCTTGGCGTTGTTTTTGCCGTGGCTGGTTTCCACTGAGCGCGCCCACCAGTAGGCCAGAACCACGTAGCCGGAGAAGAACAAATAATCCACGGATGCGGCGCCCAGTTCGTCGGCGTTTTCCTGCGACTTGCGGGCAATTTCCATGGTCAGCTCGCCCCATAGGCGCGTGCTCTCGGCCAGGGGTTTGATGAAGTCAGCTAAGGCGGGGTTGGCTTTGTTGGCTTCACAGAATGTTTGGATGTTTTGAATAAACTGCTGCAGGCCCGCGCCTTTCATGGCGATGATCTTGCGGCCCAACAAGTCGAGTGCCTGAATCTGGGTGGTGCCTTCGTAAATAGTGGTGATGCGCGCATCGCGTGCGAGCTGTTCCATACCCCATTCTTTAACGTAGCCGTGGCCGCCAAAACATTGCAGCGCATGGTAGGTGCATTCAACCGACCATTCGGTCAGACAACCCTTTACGATCGGGGTTAGAAAGCTCAGCAGTTGCTCGGCTTGTTCGCGCTTATGCTCGTCGCTATCACGCTCAAGCACATCGAGCAGAAGCGCCGCGTCCAGTGCCATCAAGCGGCCACCTTCGGTGAGTGCTTTACAGGTGAGCAACATGCGTCGCACATCCGGATGCACGATGATCGGGTCAGCGGCTTTGTCCGGGAACTTAGCGCCGGTCGGTGCACGCATCTGCAAACGATCTTTACTGTAGGTCAGTGCATTCTGGTAGGCGCGTTCCATCAGGCCCAGTCCCTGCACACCCACTGCAAGGCGTGCCGAGTTCATCATAATAAACATGCCCGCCAGGCCCTTATTCGGTTGGCCAATTAAATAACCCTGCGCACCATCAAAATTCATCACGCAGGTGGCCGAACCGTGAATGCCCATTTTGTGTTCGATGGATCCACAGCGCAGTGCATTCTGCGCGCCGACTGTGCCGTCTTTAGCGACATGAAATTTCGGCACGATAAATAAGGAAATACCTTTTGTGCCGGCCGGCGCATCCGGTAAACGCGCCAGAACTAGGTGCACAATATTTTCGGTGAGGTCGTGATCGCCGCCGGTAATGAAAATTTTGGTGCCGCTGAGGGTGTAGCTGCCATCGGCTTGCGGTTCGGCTTTGGTTTTGAGCAAACCCAAGTCGGTGCCGCAATGCGGCTCGGTCAGGCACATGGTGCCGGTCCAGGTGCCGTCGACAATTTTCTTCAGGAAAATATCTTTCTGCCACGGCTCGCCGAGTTCCTTGATCGCTTCAATCGCGCCGTGCGAGAGCAGGGGATAGTTGCCCCAACTCAAGTTGGCTGAATCGATCATCTCTTTCATAACAACGCCGAAAGACTGCGGCAGATTCATCCCGCCCATGTCTTCGGGTGCGCTGATGCCAGCCCAGCCGCCGCTGACAAATTCTTCGTAGGCTTTTTTGAAACCCGGCGGGGTGGTCACCGATCCGCTGGCCGAATCAAACACGCAACCGATTTCGTCGCCGCTTTGATTCAGCGGTGCCAGTACCTGCTCGCAAAAGCGCGCCGCTTCATCCAGGGCCGCGTCGAGCATGTCACGATCCGCATGTTCAAACCCCAGGGCGGGGTAGCGCTTGTCTGCGCCGAGCACATCGAACAGGGCGAATCGGATGTCGTTTAACGGGGTCTTGTATGAATTCATTTCAATGCTCTCAAATTATCGATAGGTACCGGCAAGGCCAGGTGTCGGTGTTAACACGCTTTCGTACACGAAGTCGTGTTGGCCTTTGGGTTCACTGACGTAGATAATGCCGCTCACCTTGTAGCGAATAGCAGTTGCCGCGGGGTTTACATTGATCACGTTCACTTGGTGTTTGAATACTTCAGCGCTACCGGGAAGGGTCTGTAAATTAGGCGCTATATCGAGTTTGATGTTCCGTCCATCGCCGAGAATCAATTCGCCATCGATGCGGGTAAAGTGCATGGGTACGGTGCTGTAGTTTTGTATGCGAACGCTCAGTTCCACTCGGTCAGGGCTGACGAAATGCAACTGTTGAATCCGCACGTCGGGCGCAAAAATACGTTTCGGTGGGCCACCACCGCAGGCAGTTAAAAACACGGCAAGCAATAACACAATGCGTAAATTCACAAAATGCTCCCTGAGTGTTCGATTACAAAGCCTCGAAGATACCGGCTGCACCCATGCCGGTGCCAATGCACATGGTCACCATGCCGTACTTTTGTTTACGTCGGCGCATACCGTGCACCAAAGTGGCCGCACGAATCGCACCGGTAGCTCCCAGCGGATGACCTAAGGCAATCGCACCTCCGAGCGGGTTCACTTTTGCCGGGTCCAATCCACAGGTGTTGATGACCGCAAGGGCCTGGGCGGCAAAGGCTTCGTTGAGCTCAATCCAGTCCAATTGCTCCTGCTTCAGGCCGGCCAGTTTCAAGGCTTTCGGAATCGCTTCAATCGGGCCGATGCCCATGACTTCCGGGCGTACGCCGGCAACGGCGAAGCTCACAAAACGCGCCAGCGGGGTGAGCTTGTGTTCTTTGATGGCGCGCTCGGATGCCAGCATCAATGCGCCTGCGCCGTCACTCATTTGCGAACTGTTGCCGGCGGTTACCGAGCCACCCATGCGGAACACCGCGCGCAATTTATTTAGCACGGCAATGGTCGTGTCAGCACGTGGGCCTTCATCCGTATCGGCGATGTACTCTTGTTCGGCAATCGCATTACCCACCAGCATTCTTGAGCGCACCGTGTAGGGTGTAATTTCCTGTTTAAATTCGCCGGCTGCAATCGCGGCAATGGCGCGTTGATGCGATTGATACGCGAAGGCGTCTTGGTCGTCGCGCGATACCTTCCACTCTTCAGCGACTTTTTCGGCGGTGATGCCCATGCCGTAAGCGATGTTGATGTGGTCGTTATCGAATACGCTCGGACTCATCGCAATCTTGTTGCCCATCATCGGCACCATCGACATCGACTCGGTGCCACCGGCAATCATCAAATCCGCTTCGCCTAAACGAATCCGATCGGCGGCCATGGCAACGGCTTGCACACCGGAGGAACAAAAGCGATTAATGGTTTGCGCCGCTACCGAATTTGGCAGGCCGGCCAGCAACACGGCAATGCGTGCCACGTTCATGCCTTGCTCGGCCTCGGGCATAGCGCAGCCAATGATGGCGTCTTCGATGCGAGCCGGATCAATACCCGGCGTTTGCGCGACGACTTCGCGCAGACAGTGCGCGAGCAGATCATCGGGGCGAGTATTGCGGAACATGCCGCGCGGTGCTTTACCTACCGCAGAGCGGGTGGCGGCAACAATATAAGCGTCTTGTATTTGTTTGCTCATGGGAATATTCCTTCGAATTAGTTGCGCAGCGGCTTGCCGGTTTTCAGGGTGTGCATAATGCGCTCCTGAGTTTTTGGCATCATCGCCAGGGCAATAAAATGTTTGCGCTCCAGAGCCAGCAACCAGTCCTCACTGACGCTGGAGCCGCGATCGATTTCGCCGCCGCACAGCACGGTAGCAATGCGCGTAGCAATTTCCTGATCGTGCGCGGAAATCATCCGGCCTTCACTCATATTGGCCAACATCATTTTTAAGGTGGCGATGCCCACATCACCGGCGGCCGCCGTATCCGTCACTTTGGCTGGTGGGCGATACGCCGACTCGGCCATCGACAGCGCTTGCGCTTTAGCCACGTGCAGCAATTCAAATTTGTTGAACACCACGACATCCGAGTCGCGCAGCAAGCCTAGATCTTTGGCATCTAAGGCTGAGCTCGACACTTTGGCCATCGCCACGGTTTCAAATGCGGCCTTGATCGCCACAAACGGGTCTTGCGGATGGCTCCTGGCGGCGCGCATAGCGAGCTCTTTCAAGCCACCGCCGGCCGGCAGCAGGCCGACACCGGCTTCGACCAGTCCGACATAGGACTCGAGGTGGGCGACGGTGCGTGCGCAATGCATCTGGAACTCGCAGCCACCACCAAAAGTGAGTCCGCTGATCGCGGCAACAATCGGCACCAGCGAGTATTTGACCCGCATGCTGGTGGCTTGGAATTGCTCGACCATTTGATCGAATTCGTCGGTTTTGCCTTGTTTGAGTAGCTCCAGGGCATTGGACAAATCGGCACCGGCCGAGAAGGGCTCTTTGGTCTGCCAGATGACCATTGCCTTAAATTTATTCTCGGCAATGTCGATGGCTTTTTGCACGCCGGCAATCACACCCGGCGACACCGTATTCATTTTGGTTTTGAAGCTCAGAACCGCAATGCCATCACCGTCGTGCCACATGCGCACAAACTCGTCTTCAAATTCGGTGTGGCCCATGTCCGGTGTTTCGCCAAGCATCGGATCGGGGAAGCGCTGGCGCTTATAAACCGGCAGATCGGAGCGCGGCAGGATGTGGCCCTTGCCCGGGCTATAGCTGCCTTTGGCTTCGTGCACGCCCTTGCGGCCGTCAAAAACCCAATCGGGCAGCGGCGAGGCCGACATGGCCTTACCGGCAACAATGTCTTCGGCAATCCAATCAGCAATCTGCTTCCAACCGGCTGCCTGCCAAATTTCGAACGGGCCCTGCGACCAGCCGTAGCCCCAGCGCATCGCTTGATCGATATCACGTGCGGTGTCGGCAATTGAAATGAGCTGGGTGGCGCAGTAGTGGAATAAATCGCGGAACACCGCCCACACGAATTGCGCCTGCGGATGCTTGCTGGCGCGCAATTGGGTAAAACGCTCGGCGATATTCTTGTTTTTGAGGATGGCCAGAACTTCCGGGTCCGCTTGCGCAGCGCTGGTGTCATAGCCGCTACCATCGAGCTTGAGCACCTGGATGTCTTTGCCGACCTTTTTATAAAAACCGGCGCCGGTCTTTTGTCCAAGGGCACCGGCGGTAATCAGTCCGGTCAGCTGTTCGGGCGCTTTGAAATATTTGTGCCACGGGTCATCGGCCAGAGTATCGGCCATGGTTTTAATCACGTGGGCCATCGTGTCCAGGCCGACGACATCGGCGGTGCGATAGGTTGCCGATTTGGGTCGGCCGATCAGCGGCCCGGTGAGTGCATCGACTTCGTCAAAGCCCAGACTCTGAACCTGAGTGTGGTGCATGGTGGCCAACATTGAGAACACGCCGATGCGGTTGCCGATAAAGTTCGGGGTGTCTTTGGCGCGGACCACGCCCTTGCCTAGATTGCTGGTGACAAAGCTTTCCAGGGCCTCCAGATGCTGGGCATTGGTGCCACGACACGGGATCAGCTCGACCAAATGCATGTAGCGCGGCGGGTTAAAAAAGTGGATTCCACAAAAACGCGGGCGAATCGATTCGGGCAGGGCATCGGCCAGCGCATTAATCGACAGACCCGAGGTATTGGAGGCGATCATCGCGTGTTTGGCGACATGCGGCGCGATTTTGGCGTACAGATCGTGTTTCCACTCCATTTTTTCGGCAATAGCTTCAATAATCAGGTCGCACTGCGTCAGTAGCGCCAGATCGTCCTGGTAATTGGCGGCCTGGATCATGCTGGCCAGGCTTTTACGGCCCAGCGGCGCCGGCGAGAGTTTGCCCAGGTTGGCGATTGCACGCTCAACGATGCCATTGGCCGGGCCCTGTTTGGCCGGAAGGTCGAACAACACCACATCAACGCCAGCGTTAGCCAGATGCGCAGCGATTTGCGCGCCCATCACACCGGCGCCCAATACGGCGACTTTACGGATTAGTAGATCGGTCATTTCAAACTCCTGAATTATTTAGCGCGCAGGCCGGCGGCGGCGAAGCGGACCAGTTGTTGGGCGGCCTTGTCGCAATGGGCTTTTTCGGTAACGCCGGCGGGGCGTTTGATCATGCCGAAGTCAGCCATTGCGTAGGTCAATGCGCCGGCGATGAAGTCGAGGCGCCAGAACAGGTCTTCTCGGGATAGCTCCGGCACCGCGTGGGCCAGGGCTTTGGCGAATTCTTTGAGCACGTGTCCGTAGTTATCCGAAAGGAACTTGCGCAGGCCATCGTTCTTTTCGGCAAATGCCCTGGCTAACACCCGAACGAACGCCGCGCCGCCGTGCTGGCGATCCATGGTTAAGGCCAGGGGCGGCTCAATAAATGACCGTAGTATATCTTCCAGATTGCCTGAGTCCTTTTCGATTGCCAGACGCAGTCCGGCCAGGCGCTTATTACTCATATCGTCCATCCGACGCCGGAAAACCTCATTAACCAGGTTTTCTTTGGAGCCAAAGTGGTAATTGACCGCGGCAATATTAACGTCGGCACGGCTGGTGACTTGCCTTAACGAGGTGGCGCTGAAGCCGTGAACCGCAAAAAGGTCTTCGGCGGCACTGAGGATCCGGTCCTTGGTGTTGAAGTGGGTGCTGGCCATGGGATTTCCTAACAAACGTTTGATTTGATCCTAGGGCGAAAACTAATCGGGGTCAAATGCTCGATTCAATCGTGCGTTGGGTAGCGCACTCTGGCTGAATCGCAAGCCCTATGCCGAGTGCCAACTGCGCTAAGTTCTCGCCTGAAAAGCCCTTATTGAGCTATTATGAGCGGGTTTTTCCTTAACATTTTTCTGGAGAGTTCCATGGCGCTCGAGCGCACTATTTCGATTATCAAGCCCGATGCGGTTGCTAAAAACGTGATCGGTGAGATTTACGCCCGCTTTGAAAAAGCCGGTCTTAAGGTCATTGCGGCCAAGATGAAGCACCTGTCGCGTCGCGAAGCCGAAGGCTTCTATGCGGTTCACCGTGAGCGCCCGTTCTTCAATGCTTTGGTTGAGTTTATGATTTCCGGCCCGGTGATGATTCAGGTGCTTGAAGGTGAAAACGCCGTTGCCAAGAACCGTGAGCTGATGGGTGCGACCAATCCGAAGGAAGCGGCCGTGGGAACCATTCGCGCCGATTTTGCTCAATCTATCGATGCCAATGCGGTACACGGTTCAGACAGTCTGGAAAATGCCGCCATCGAAACCGCGTATTTCTTTGCTGCAACTGAAATCTGCCCGCGTTAAGCTGGGATCTGATGCAGGATGTAACTACTAAAACCAACCTACTCGAACTTGATCGGGTAGGTTTGGAAAACTTTTTCGCCGACGTGCTCGGCGAAAAGCGTTATCGCGCGCATCAGATAATGAAGTGGGTGTACCACCGGCATGTCACCAACTTTGATGAGATGACGGATTTGGGCAAGTCCTTGCGCAGTAAGCTGGAACAGCATGCGCAAGTGACGCCGCCGGGTATTGTGTTCGAAAAGCCGTCCACCGATGGCACGCATAAGTGGTTGCTGGGCATGAATGCCGGCAACGCCATTGAAGCGGTATTTATTCCCGATAAAGGGCGCGGCACGTTATGTGTTTCCAGTCAGGTTGGCTGCGGCCTTAACTGCTCGTTTTGCTCGACGGCTACCCAGGGCTTCAACCGGAATTTAAGCGCTGCTGAGATTATCGGGCAGGTCTGGGTGGCCGCACGGCACCTGGGCAATGTGCCGCATAAAGATCGCAAACTGACCAATGTTGTGATGATGGGCATGGGCGAGCCTCTGCTTAACTTCGATAATGTGGTTACTGCGATGTCGGTGATGCGCGATGATCTGGGCTTTGGCTTGGCCAATAAGCGTGTCACTCTGTCTACCGCCGGCCTGGTGCCGATGATTGATAAATTGGCTGAAGTGAGTGATGTCTCGTTGGCTGTCTCATTGCATGCACCCAACGATGAGTTGCGCACCGAGCTGGTGCCATTGAACAAAAAATATCCGATCGCTGAGCTGCTTGCGGCTTGCAAGCGATATACGGAAAGAAAAAAGCGCGAATCGATTACCTTCGAATACACGCTGATGAAAGGCATTAACGACTCACCGCAACTGGCACGTGAGCTGGTTAAGTTGATGCGGCAAATGCCGGCAAAAGTAAATTTAATTCCTTTTAATCCGTTCTCCGGGACTCGTTATGAGCGCCCGGATGAAGAACAAATCCGCGCATTTCAGCGCATTTTGCTTAACGCTGGCGTGCTTACGATGGTGCGTCGTACGCGCGGTGATGACATTGATGCAGCATGCGGCCAGCTCAAGGGGCAAGTGGTTGACCGTACGCGCAGAAGTGCTGAGTTTCAGAAGAAACTACAACAAGGGGCAGGGAATGAAACGCGGTAGTCGAATACAGATTATTTTGGTCACACTCATCGGGTTGGCGCTGGTTGCTTGCGCCGGTACCGGCAAAAACAGCAAGGTGGATGCTGACTCGGACGTGATGTCGCAAATTGCCCAGCGTGATCTGGCTGTTGCACGCGATTATCTAAGCAGTGGCGAAATTAAGAAGGCCCGCCTGATCGCCCAGCATGCCAAAGAAAATTCTCCGAACAGTTCGGATGTTGAATTAATTCAGGGTTATATAGAGGACACCGCCGGCAATTCCGAGCTCGCCAGCAAGCACTACGCAGAGGCCGTTCGATTAGGCCCGAATAATGCTGCCGCGCAAAATGCTTACGGTGCCTGGTTGTGTTCCAGCGGTTCATTCGCCGAGGCGGATATTTATTTTCGCCGCGCATTGAGCAATCCCAAGTCGCGGTCTAATGCCAGCGCTCTTATCAATGCCGGAATTTGTGCGTTGAACTCAGGCAACACTAAAGCAGCCATTGCCTACATGCGTCCGGCGTTGCAGCTGCAGCCTGAAAATCCGGCGTTGCTGGCCGCAATGGCCGATGTCAGTTTGCGCGATGGTGATGCAATGAGCGCGCGCGCGTTCTTGCAGCGTCGAGAAGCGCTTGAGCCGCTGTCGCCGGATTTAATGATGCTGGGTATTCGCATTGAAGAAAAACTTGGAGACGCGCGGGCGATTAAGCGCTACCGCGAAGCGCTCGAAGCGATGGGTCGCAAAGAAGACGCGGATGCCAAGAAGGGCATCACCAGCGGTGAGGTGAGCAAATGACCAGCGAAGGTTTTTTTGCCGAAAGTATCGGGCCTCGCCTAAAAAGCGCGCGATTGCAGCGCAATATGACTCCCGAGCAGGTCGCACGGAAGCTCAGGTTACCCACCGCAGTGATTGATGCGATTGAAGCGGAAGAATGGCAGAAGCTCGGCGCACCGCTTTATGTGCGCAGTCATACCAAAGCGTATGCCGAACTGATGTCGGTACCGTTTGATTATGCCGAGTTGAGCTCCCCGGTTGCAGAGCCTTCGCTTGCGCCTATGCCGGTGTCTGCGGTAGGACGCCGCAAGTTTAAGATGTCACCGATGGGCCGTAACGTATTGGTGTTCGGTATCCTTGTTATCGCCGCTGCCTACGCGTGGAGCGCCTGGCAGAATTACCAGGCGACACTGAGCGCAAGTGTTACTCCGGAAGATTCTGCGGTCACACTGACGCAGTCGCAGCAGTTGCCTTTGGCGCCTTCAACTGCGATTGACGGCAGCCAGAGTAGTACGGACGTTTCCCTGGCGGATGGTTCGAGCGCGATGCCAGCGTCGACTGCGGTATCAGAGAGTGCAGAACAAGAAATTCCGACCGTGCAGGGTATGCTGAGCTTTGAGCTCACGGCTTCGTGCTGGGTTGATGTCGTTGATGCCAATGGTCGGCGGATCGAGTCGGGTTTACTGGGTGCCGGGCAGTCCCGGACGTTTCCCATCTCGCGAGTGGGTCGGGCGACTTTCGGTAATGCCAGCGCGGTTGAACTGCAGCTTGATGGCAAGCGCGTCGATCTTGCGCCGTTCAAGACAGCTAATGTAGTGAAGTTTGCGGTATCCTCCGACGGTCGCATAGTTGCGGATAACCGTTAATCTAGATATTTAACAGCCCCTTGGGTTTGAAGAAGAGTTTATGGCCTCAGAATTTATTGATGAACACGAACAGGGTGAACGCGCCCGTAAATGGCTGCAGAAAAACGGTGCTTCATTAGTCACCGGTATTTTGCTTGGGTTCGCCGCGATTGCCGGCTGGCAGTGGTGGAACGCACAAGGTGAAAAGCACCTGGTAGAAGCGGCCGAACAATTTGGCCGGCTTGAAGTAGCGATAAGCGAAGACCGGAACGATCAGGCTGAAGCCATCTACACGGTTTTGCTGGAACAATTTTCCGACACGCCCTATGTGACATTAGCTGCTGCAATTCGCGCGGCGGATCGCGGCGAAGTCAATGAACTTGCTGAAGCACTCAAGCTGCTGGAAGATGGACTCAAGCACAGCGCCGATGAGCCCAGCTCGCAGTTAATTTCACTGCGCATCGCAAAGCTGCATCTGCAGTTAGAAAGTCCGGATCAGGCTTTGCTTGCGCTCGAGAGAGTCACAGCGCCGGCCTATGAAGGCCTGCGTGAAGAACTGCGCGGCGATGCCTACCGGGTAAAAAATGATTTGCCTGCGTCTCGTGAGGCGTATGAGAAAGCACTGGCTAAATTGGATGCAGCGTCACCGGTCCGGTTTATTGTTGAACTGAAGTTCGCCGAAGTTGGCGGCCACCCGAGCTCGGAGATTTAATATGTTTCGTCGAATTATTGTAGTCCTCGTGGCTGTCGCGTTTTTGCAGGGCTGTACAACGATCAAAGGCTGGTTACAAAGCGATAAAAAGAAGGCCGATGCTCCGGCTGAGCTGGTCGAAATCACCAATGGTGTGAAAATCAATAAAGCCTGGAGTGTTTCAGTTGGCGGCGAAGGACGCAAAGGCCTGCGTCAGATGCCGGCTACCGATGGTGTGCGCGTTTTTGCTGCGACCAACAATGGTGAGCTGGTCGCTTATGATCTGAACACCGGCAAAAAACTGTGGTCAGAAAAAGTTTCAGCGCCCGCTAAGAGCAATAAAATTCTGTTCTGGCGCGACCCGGGTCACGACGGCGGCTTAAGCAGCACGCCGGCCACCGGTTCGGGCATGGTCGTAATCGGTGATCGCAATGGTCAGGTCATCGCGGTTGATGCAGAAACCGGCGCGACGCGCTGGTCCACCGAGGTTTCAGCAGAAATTATTGCGGCGCCGCTGATTACTGATGGCAAAGTTATTGTGCGCGCCAGTGATGGTCGGGTTTTCGGTTTAAATGCAACCGATGGTGTTCGTGGCTGGGTTTTTGACCGCGGCATTCCGAATTTAAGTGTGCGTGGAAATAGCGCGCCAGTTGCTACCCAGGGCCTGGTTCTGGTCGGTAATGATGATGGCTCGGTGATTGCACTGCGCGCCGAAGACGGCATGCAAATTTGGGAACAATATGTGGTTCAAGCAGAAGGGCGTACCGAGCTTGAGCGCATGGCTGACATCGATGGCGAAATCAAAGTGGGCGCAAGCAGCGTCTACGCCACCAGCTTTTATGGTGAGTCGATGGCGATTGATCTGGCATCCGGACAAGCGCTATGGACCCGTGAAACCGGCTCGTATGCAGGCTTAGAGCTGTTGTCTGATCGTTTGATTCTGGCTGATAAAGCCGGTTCGGTGTGGGCGCTGGATCGTTCCAACGGATCGTCTTTGTGGCGGCAGGAATCCCTTGCCCGCCGTTGGTTGACTACGCCGACTCTTCACGGGGATTACGTTGTTCTGGGTGATGTAGAGGGCTATTTACATTGGCTAAATACCAGCGACGGCAGTCTGGTCGCGCGTCAGCGCGTGGACCGCGAACCGATCCGCGCAACCCCGTTATCCGCTCCCAATGGCATGCTCATTGTTGTCTCCGTTGAAGGCAAAATGGCGGCCTACACTCTGGCTCAGTAATTATGCTTCCTCTGGTCGCCCTGGTCGGTCGGCCCAATGTCGGCAAGTCGACAATTTTTAACGGGCTTACGCGCAGTCGTGATGCCCTTGTGCACGACCAACCCGGCGTTACACGCGACCGTCAATACGGCGTATCCCGGCTGCTCGATGAGCGGCCGTTCGTCGTCATTGATACCGGGGGAATCGTCGAGGGGGCTGATGGACTCGCGGCCGCAACCACACGCCAGGCACGCGCAGGTGCGGCTGAAGCCGACGTGGTGGTTTTTGTTGTCGATGCGCGCGAAGGATTGACGGCGATTGATTCGGAAATTCTGAGTTGGTTGCGAAAATCCGGGAAGCCGATGATTCTGGCGGTCAATAAGACCGACGGGCTGGAAGAAGAAACGGCAATGGCCGAGTTCTCTCGCCTGGGCCTGGAGCATGTGTTGCCGATGGCCGCATCGCATCAGCGCGGCGTGAGTGACCTGGCCGAGCTGGCGGCAAGCTTTTTCCCGCCGGAGCGCGCACGAAATGAAGAAGACGAAGATCCGAACCGCATCAAGATCGCATTCATCGGTCGGCCCAATGTAGGTAAAAGTACGCTGGTCAATCGTTTGCTAGGCGAGGAACGAATGATCGCCTCGGAGGTGCCGGGCACCACGCGCGATTCGATCGAAGTTGACCTGGAGCGCGATGGCAAACTGTATCGACTCATCGATACCGCCGGTCTGCGCCGTCGAGCAAAGGTTGAAGAGGCGGTCGAAAAATTCAGTGCGGTAAAAACGCTGCGCTCGATCGAAGAGTGCCAGGTAGCCGTATTGCTGATTGATGCATCTGAAGGCGTCACCGAACAAGATGCTTCGGTATTGGGGCATATTCTCAATGCCGGCCGCGCGTTAGTGATTGCGGTCAATAAGTGGGATGGTCTGAGCGTTTATCAGCGTCAGCAGACCAAGGACATGCTGGAACGCAAGTTGTCGTTTGTGCCCTGGGCTAACCGGATCACGATATCGGCTCTGCACGGTACCGGTATGCGCGAATTATTTGCCGGAATCCATCGCGCTTTTGCCTCGGCAACCCGCAAATTTTCCACGTCCGAAGTCAATCGCGCTTTAGAGATTGCCTACGAAAGCTTCCACCCGCCGGTTGTTCGCGGACACGTGGCTAAGTTGCGTTTTGCCCATCCGGGCGGAAGTAATCCGCCGCTGTTTATTGTTCATGGCACCCGAATTAAGACGCTGCCCGAATCCTATAAACGCTATCTGGAAAACTTCTTTCGCAAGCGCTTTAAATTGGTCGGAACACCCGTGCAGTTTCAGTTTCGCGAGGGTGTTAATCCGTACGAGGGTAAAAAGAATGTACTTACTGAGCGCCAGCGCAGAAGCCGTAAGCGTTTGATCACGCACGTAAAAAAACGCTAATTTAAGTATTGCTGCGCGTGGCGTTACACTGCGCATAGGCCTATTGAGCAACCCATGCTGATTTCTGCCGAAAAAGCGTCTGAGCTGTGCCGTCAGGGTGCGCTACTTATCGATATTCGTGACCCGGATGAAATTGCTCTGGGCGCGCCCCTAAATACCCGCTGCATTCCCATGCAGCAATTGCTCGATGATGTCGCCGGGCAATTGCCGGATTCTGCGCAAACCATGCTGGTTTTGTGCGCAAGCGGTAAGCGTTCTGCGCGTGTCGTCGAGGTCCTCCGGGCGCAGGGTTACGCTGAAAGCTTTTCGGTCGAGGGCGGTTTTGAGCGCTGGCGATCGTGTGGTTTGGCCGAGCAAGGCGATGCGGATCAGCGCGACTATCTGCAGCGTTATTCGCGTCATCTGAAATTGCCGGAGTTCGGCGTTGAAGGGCAGCAACGCCTCGACCGGGCAACTGTGGTGCTTATCGGAGCCGGCGGCTTGGGTTCACCGGCGGCTTTTTATCTGGCCGCCGCAGGCGTTGGCCGGATACGCTTAATCGATGACGATGTGGTCGATCGGAGCAATTTGCAGCGGCAGATTCTGCACACTGAAGCGGCGATCGGCCAGGCGAAAGTGGATTCGGCGCGCGCGCGTTTAAGTGCACTGAACCCCCGGGTTAAGGTCGAAACGATTTCTGAGCGATTAAACGCCGAGAACGTTTCGCGACATCTTGCCGGGGCAGATGTGGTGATTGATGGTGCGGATAATTTTTCCACGCGCTATCTGTTGTCCGATGCCTGTGTGCACTTCCAGTTGCCTTTGGTTTATGGCGCCGTTGAGCGCTTCGGCGGTCAGGTTAGCGTGTTTGACGCTGGCAGGAATCGGGGCGAATCGCCGTGTTATCGGTGTTTATTTCCCTTACCACCCGGTCCGGACGAGGCGCCCAATTGTGCCGAAGCCGGAGTGTTAGGCGTGCTCCCGGGAATTATCGGCCTGTTACAAGCCACTGAGGCGATTAAGCTCATCAGTGGCCTGGGTCAAGGCCTGGGCGGGCGCTTGCTGCAGTTTGATGCATTGAGCATGCAGTTTCGCGAGTTGAGAGTCAGTCCGGACCCGCAGTGCGCGGTTTGCCGACCGGACGCCCAATTTTCGGGGTTTAGTGAAATGGGGCAGGTCTGCGCCACTTCCGATCGCGGTATGTCCTAAGTTTATTGGCCGCGCCGGACTGATCAGCGATAATGCTCCCTCAGTCGGCTCCGCCGGCGTGCTGGATTAGTGAAGGATCTCTGTGACCGCTCGCATTCTTGATGGCAAAGCCATCGCCGATCAATTATTGGACGAATTGGCTGTTCGCGTTGCGCAGCGCGTCAGTGACGCTAAGTCGCGGCCGGGCTTGGCGGTCGTGTTGGTCGGCTCCGACCCGGCTTCGTCGGTGTATGTTCGCAACAAGCGACGCGCCTGCGAGAAAGTCGGTATTCATGCGATTGATTTTGATCTGCCGGAATCAACAACGGATGCACAGCTGGGGGATTTAATCGATCAGCTCAATGCCGATCCGAAAGTGCACGGCATTCTGGTGCAGTTGCCTCTGCCGGACGGTCGCGATGGCCGCGAAATCATTCAACGAATTTGCCCGAGCAAAGATGTTGACGGGTTTCATCCGGAGAATGTCGGGCGTTTGGCGCTGCGCCAGTTTGGTCTGCGGCCGTGCACACCGCGCGGCATTACCACTTTGCTCGCGTTCACCGATCGGCCGGTGCGTGGTGCCAGTGCGGTGATTGTGGGTGTCAGCAATCACGTGGGGCGTCCAATGGCGATGGAATTATTGATCGCCGGCTGCACGGTGAGCTCGTGCCACAAGTTTACGCCGCCCGAAGTGCTAAAGCGTCTGGTGTCTGATGCCGATATTGTTGTGGTTGCCGTGGGCAAGCCGGGAATTGTTCCGGGTGAATGGATCAAGCCCGGTGCGGTGGTCATCGATGTAGGCATCAATCGTATGGATGACGGTCGATTGGTCGGTGACGTTGGATTTGCTGCTGCTGCTGCTCGGGCCAGCTGGATTACTCCGGTTCCCGGCGGCGTAGGGCCGATGACGGTGGCCACGCTTATGCAAAATACCGTTGAAGCCTGTGAGGCCGCCGATGATGTCGAGTCGCAATTGAGGCACTCGTTTGCATCTTAAAGGACCAAGATGAAGAAATTAATAGTGATCGCGCTTGTGCTCAGCCAGTTGGGATGTGCTGCGATTTTGAATCGTGCCAGCCAGCGCGTTTCTGATCAGCTCAACCGTGCCATTCTCAATAATGAAGATCCGGCCACGATTCGCGACGGATTACCGGCGTACCTGATTATGCTTGACGCCCTGGCCGAAGGAGAGTCGCCCAGTCCGTCTACATTGATGGCGGCGGCCGAATTGCATTCAGCATACGCGGGAAATTTTGTTCCGGATTCCGAGCCCGACCGGCAAAAGCGTTTAGTTGCCAAAGCGATGCGCTATGTGCGTCGCGCAACCTGTCAGGAGTATTTAGAACTCTGTGCGGTTCTGGATCGGGATGCACAGTCCTTCGAAGAAGCCTTGCGTCTGGTGCCTGAGAAAAAAGTAACGTCGCTTTATGCTTTGGCTTCGGTTTGGTCTACTTATGTCCAAATCAATCGTGATGATTGGGGTGCAGTCGCTGATTTACCGAAGATTGAAATACTGCTCAAGCGGATTGTCGAAGTAGAGCCGCAGTTTAAGGATGGCATGCCCTATGTATATCTGGGTGTGCTCAATTCGATCTTGCCGGAAGCGGTTGGCGGGAAGCCTGATGTGGGCAAGGCGTACTTCGAAAAAGCATGGGAATTGTCTGGCTCTAAGAATCTGATGGCAAAAACCTACCAGGCTGGATTCTATGCGCGACTGGTGTTTGATCGCGCTGTACATGATCAGTTACTTAACGAAGTACTGGAATCCGACCCGGTTGCGCCGAGTTTTACGTTGATTAATACGCTGGCTCAGGAAAAGGCGAGAACCTTGCTTGAGTCCGGTGATGATTTTTTCTAAAGGACCATGATGAAGCGTTTATTTTTTCTAATGATATTGCTGTGCGCATCGCTGCCGACGTCGGCGCAGCAGGTATTGCGCTTTGCGACACTGGCACCTGAAGGTACGCCGTGGATGAAAGAGCTGCGCGTTGCTGCGAGCGAAATTGAAAAAACCACGCAAGGCCGGGTCAAGATCAAGATTTTTCCGGGTGGTGTGATGGGTAACGACACCGTCGTATTGCGCAAGATCAGGCTGGGTCAATTAAATGGCGGCGTGCTGACCTCCAGCGAGCTTACCGGAGTTAATCCTGATGCAGGAGTTTACGGTTTGCCCTTTGTGTTTTCGAGCTGGGACCAGGTGGCGCATGCGCGCAGAAACGTTGATCCCATTTTGGAGCGCGGGTTTGAACAGAATGGATTTCATATGCTGGGTGCATCGGGCGTAGGCTTTGCGTATCTGATGAGTAGCCAGCCGATGCGTAACCGCGATGATTTGCGTGCCGCAAAGCTTTGGGTGCCGCAAAATGATGCGATTGCCGAACGTACATTCAGAGAAGGTGGTGTTTCGCCGATCTTGCTGCCGATTGGCGATGTATTCACCAGCTTGCAAACCGGAATGATCAACACGGTGGCCAATACGCCATCCGGAGCGGTCGCGCTGCAGTGGCATAGTCGGGTAAAGCACATTTTGGATTTGCGCCTGAGTTATATCGTCGGTTTTATTGTGATCGATTCGCGCGCATTTAAACGTGTTTCAGCGGCGGATCGGGTCTTGGTAGACAAAGCCTTCAAGAGCGCTGCTGCGCGGGTTGATGCGGGGATCCGCAGTAGCGATGAACAAGCCATGCAAGCGATGCTTAAGCAGGGTATGCGATTGGACAAATTGGCGCCGGCTGAGGAAGCTTATTTCCGTCAAGTGGGAAGGAAAGTGATCGACGACGTGCTGGCCGAAAACCTGTTGAGCGCAGAAGCGGTTTCGGCGTTGTTGCGGGCTATTGAGAGTGCGCCCAGCAGCGGGGCGAGCCCATGAGTGAATCGGCTCGCCGGTGGTTACACCGGATCCGACAGATCGAAGATATCAGTCTGGCAGTCTTGCTGATGCTGCTGCTAATTTTAAGCGTGCTGCAGATCGTACTTCGTTGGTTTGATACGGGGTTTAGTTGGATCGAGCCGGTTAGCCGGATGGGTGTGCTGTGGATTGCCATGTTGGGCGCTGCAGCGGCTACCCGATACGGCAAACACATATCGATTGATGCGCTTGCGCAGGTCGTGCCGCCGATTGGCAAACGCGTGTTGTGGAGTATCGCGCAGTCCGCTGCGGCGATTGTTTGTGGGTTTTTGATCTGGGCGAGCTATCTACTGGTGCAATCGGAGATTGAGTCACCGATGCCGTTTATCGCTGATTTGCCCAGTTGGGTGCCGATGCTTATTTTGCCCATCGGATTTTCGATTATGGGCCTGCGCTTCGCATTGCTCGCATTCACCGGTCCACCCGCACCCGAACATACCGTTGTAGGTGATCGCTGATGTATTGGGCGCTGATTATCGTATTGCTGTTAGTGGCCTGCGGCATGCCGCTGTTTGCGGCGATTGTCGCTATCGCGATGGCCGGTTTTTTTGCGGCCGGATACGATCTGAGCATCGTGCTGAATATTGTTGCCGGCGAGTTTTATCGTCTGGGCGATATGCCCGGCTTGATCGCCATTCCCCTGTTTACCTTAGCCGGCTACGTACTGGGTGCGAGTCAGGCGCCCAGTCGCCTGGTGCGTTTATCTGATGCGGTGCTCGGTTGGTTGCCCGGCGGATTAGCCATTGTCGCAATCGTCGCCTGCGCATTTTTTACCGCTTTTACCGGCGCGTCCGGTGTGACCATCGTTGCCTTGGGCTCGTTGCTGTACCCGGCCTTGCGTCAGGCTGGTTACAACGACCGCTATGCCCTCGGCCTGGTGACCGCCGCGGGTAGTCTGGGCCTACTGTTTGCGCCGTCTCTGCCGCTCATTCTGTATGGTTTTGTCGCCGGACAAATGGCCACAACGCCGGCGGTGACCATGGACGCGTTGTTTTTGGCCGGATTGTTGCCGGGCGCGTTGATGATAGTGATGCTGTCCGGGCAGGCCATCTGGCAGGGCAGAGCACTGCCGGCAACAGGGCCGGGCTTTTCTTTTTCTTCGGTTTTCCATGCAGTGCGCGAAGCGATCTGGGAACTCCCGCTGCCGTTTCTGGTGCTCGGCGGTGTCTACGGCGGCTGGCTTGCGGTGAGTGAAGCCGCAGCGGTGACCGCGGCCTACGTATTAATTGTTGAAGTGGTCATTAAGCGGGAAATCAAGTTGTCGCGCCTGCCGTCGTTGCTGGCCGAATCGATGCGCTTAGTGGGCGCCATTTTGCTTATTCTCGGCACCGCACTGGCATTGTCGAACTGGATGATTGATCAGGATGTGCCCGGTCGTTTGTTCGAGTGGGCGCAAACTTTTATCGAGTCGCCTTTGGAATTCCTGCTGGTATTAAATGTGTTTTTGCTGCTGGTCGGGATGCTGCTGGATATTTTTTCGGCCATCGTCATTCTCACACCGCTGCTGATGCCCCTGGCCATGAGCTTCGGCGTGCATCCGGTGCATTTTGGCATCGTGATGCTGGCCAATCTGCAGTTGGGCTACTTCACCCCGCCGGTCGGGATGAATCTATTTATTGCGGCATATCGCTTTGAAAAGCCATTTTTGAGCCTGGTTCGAGCCAGTCTACCGTTCCTACTGATCCTCGGTGCGGCCGTGCTACTCATCACTTGGCAGCCCTGGTTGTCGCTGTGGTTTATCGATTAATGCAAAACAAGCTGTCGGTCTGGCCTTCGCTCAGGTTACAATAGCGCGCTTCATTACCCCGGAGCGCTCCATGTTGCGGATCCAGGCTGAAGCCCTGACCTTCGATGATGTTTCACTTGTCCCGGCCCACTCGATCGTCCTGCCTAAGGATGTATCGCTGGGAACCCAACTCACGTCCAAAGTTCGCCTGAATCTGCCGATTATTTCTGCAGCGATGGATACCGTGACCGAGGCGCGACTAGCCATCGCTATGGCCCAGTTGGGCGGCATGGGCATAATCCACAAAAATATGACGCTGGAGCGCCAGGCGGCTGAAGTTGCTGAAGTGAAGCAATTTGAAGCCGGTGTGATCCGCGAACCGTTCACGGTTAGCCCGGACACCAGTATTGGTGAAGTGCTCAACTTGACCCGTGCGCGTCGCATTTCAGGCGTACCGGTCGTGGACATGGGCCAGCTCGTGGGAATCGTAACCAGCCGCGATATGCGCTTTGAGAAAAAGCTCGATGATCCGGTGCGTAACATCATGACCCGCAAAGAACGTCTGGTCACCGTCGGCGAAGACGCCAGCGATGATGAAGTGCTGGCGCTGATGCATAAGCACCGCATTGAAAAAGTATTGGTGGTCAACGACAGTTTTGAGCTGCGCGGTTTGATTACCGTAAAAGATATTCAAAAAGCGCGCGACAACCCTAACTCGGCCAAAGACGCGCGTGAGTCGTTGTTGGTGGGCGCGGCAGTAGGTGTCGGTGGCGATACCGAAGCGCGTATCGAGGCATTGGTTTCTGCCGGCGTCGACGTGATTGTGGTGGACACTGCGCACGGCCATTCGCAGGGCGTGCTTGAGCGCGTGCAGTGGGCGAAAAAGAAGTTTCCGTTGCTGCAAGTCATCGGCGGCAATATCGTCACCGGAGAAGCGGCTCTGGCGTTGATGGATCACGGCGCCGATGCGGTAAAAGTCGGTGTCGGTCCGGGATCAATTTGTACAACGCGAATTGTCGCCGGCGTGGGTGTGCCCCAAATTACCGCGATCGCGATGGTGGCCGAAGCGCTTAAGGGTCGCATCCCATTAATTGCCGATGGCGGTATTCGTTACTCGGGTGATCTGGCCAAGGCGCTGGTCGCAGGTGCCAGCACGATTATGATCGGCGGTTTGTTTGCGGGCACCGAAGAGTCGCCCGGTGAAATCGAGTTGTACCAGGGTCGGAGCTACAAAAACTATCGCGGCATGGGTTCGCTGGGCGCGATGGAAAAGGGCAGCAAAGACCGGTACTTCCAAGACTCGGCTGATCCGGACAAGCTGGTCCCTGAAGGCATTGAAGGGCGTGTGCCGTATCGCGGCTCAATCCGCGCCATTGTTCATCAGTTGGCCGGTGGCCTGCGTGCCTCAATGGGTTACGTCGGCTGCGCCAGCGTTGAAGAGATGCGCTGTAAGCCGAGTTTTGTGCGGGTAACTAATGCCGGCGTCCGCGAAAGTCATGTCCACGACGTGCAGATCACCAAAGAGCCGCCGAACTACCGCACCAGCTAAACAAACCAGGGAGGCCATGCGCCTCCCTCACTTTATTGAGTAATGATGAACGATATTCATAGCGACAAAATCCTGATTCTCGACTTCGGCGCCCAATACACGCAGCTGATTGCGCGGCGTGTGCGTGAGATGGGTGTGTACTGCGAAATTTGGGCGTGGGACCACGATCCAGCGGAGATCGCAAAGTTTGCACCCAAAGGCATCATTCTTTCCGGTGGCCCGGAATCGACGACGGTGTACGAATCGCCGCGTGCGCCCAAGCAAGTGTTTGACAGCAAATTGCCGATTCTGGGAATTTGCTACGGCATGCAGACCATGGCCGTGCAACTGGGTGGCAATGTGGAATCCGGTCACGAGCGTGAGTTCGGCTACGCCGAAGTCGAAGTTGCTGCGCCGTGCAAAATGCTCGAAGGCCTGAATGATCACGATGCGCATACCGCGCGGCTGGATGTGTGGATGAGCCATGGCGACCGGGTAACCGCATTGCCCGAAGGCTTTAAAGTAACTGCGCGCACCAAAGGTGTGCCGATCGTGTCGATGGCCGATGAGCAGCGTCGCTACTACGGCGTTCAATGGCATCCGGAAGTGACTCATACCAAGCAGGGCGCGCAGATGTTGCGGCGCTTTGTGGTGGATATCTGTGGTTGCGACACGCTGTGGACCGCCGCGAATATTATTGAAGATCAAATCGCACGGGTGCGTGAGCAGGTCGGTGATGATGAAGTGTTGCTGGGTCTGTCCGGCGGTGTTGATTCGTCCGTCGTTGCGGCGCTGTTGCACGAAGCCATCGGTGATCGCCTGACCTGTGTGTTCGTCGATACGGGACTCTTGCGCTGGCACGAGGGCGATCAGGTCATGGCGACTTTCGCCGAGCATCTGGGAGTCAAGGTGATTCGGGTGAATGCCTCTGAGCGCTACTTTAAAGCGCTGGAAGGGCAAAGCGATCCGGAACAAAAACGTAAAACGATCGGCCGGCTTTTTGTTGAAATATTCGAAGAGGAGTCGGTCAAACTCAAAAATGTGAAGTGGTTGGCGCAGGGAACCATTTATCCCGACGTAATCGAATCCGCCGGCAGTAAAACCGGTAAGGCGCACGTGATCAAGAGTCACCACAATGTCGGCGGCCTGCCGGATTACATGAAGTTGGGTCTGGTCGAGCCGCTGCGTGAGTTGTTTAAAGATGAAGTTCGCCGAATTGGTGTCGAACTGGGCTTGCCGAAGCAGATGGTCTATCGCCATCCATTCCCCGGCCCGGGTCTGGGCGTGCGGATTTTAGGCGAGGTCAAAGCCGAGTACGCAGAGATTCTGGCGCGCGCTGATCATATCTTTATCGAAGAGCTGCATAAGGCCGATCTGTACGATAAAACCAGCCAGGCATTTGCGGTGTTTCTGCCGGTTAAGTCGGTTGGCGTGGTCGGCGATGCGCGCGCGTACGAGTGGGTAATTGCCCTGCGTGCAGTAGAAACTATCGACTTTATGACCGCACATTGGGCGCATCTGCCTTACGATTTTCTGGATAATGTTTCGCGCCGGATCATCAACGAAATACGCGATGTTTCGCGGGTGGTCTACGATATCAGTGGTAAACCGCCAGCGACGATTGAATGGGAATAATGCATGTCGATTGCTCACCAAGAAGTTAGTAGTCTGCTGCGAAAGGGATTTGCCCTGCATCGACAGGGGCGATTGGGCGAGGCAAAAGACTGCTACGAAATGGTTTTGCGCATTGATCCAAAACAAGCAGACACACTCAGTTTACTGGGCACGCTGTATGCCCAGTCAGGCCATTATGTCGCAGCGATTGAGCTTCTTAGGAAAGCGATTGAGCAAAAGCCGAATATACCGGAAACCTATAACAGTTTAGGCAATTGTCATAAAGCCATTGATCAGCTTCAAGAGGCGCTTCGTTGTTATGATCAGGCGGTTTTGCTTAAAGATGACTACGCTGAGGTGTACAGCAATCGAGCGAACGTCCTGTCGCTGATGGGCCGAAGAGACGATGCGCTAAACAACTATCAACAATCACTGGCGCTAAATCCGAATTCTGCAGACACACTCTGCAATTATGGTGGATTTATGTTGGATTATGGCAAGCCTGAATCCGCATTGGAGTTGTTAAACAAGGCGCTCGCACTTAGCGGACGCAACGCTCACTCGCCTAAAATGCTGCTGTGGAACAATTTGTTTTGGACAAAACTGACGCTGTGCGAGTGGGATACGTTTTCAGCCGACATCGATAGATTAAGAAACAGTGTGACTGATCCTGAGAGTGTTGCCACTCCCTTTCACATGTTGAATGCGATTGATGATTTGAGCCTGCAAAAGAAGTGCGCACAGTACTACGCGAAAACACATTGCCCAGAGTCGATAGATTCGCATAAGTTCGATAAGAATTCAGTCGACGAAAGAATCTGCATCGGATATTTTTCGGCAGATTTTCACGAGCACGCGACCATGCATTTGATTGCGCGCATGTTGGAGCTGCACGACAAATCGAAGTTTAGAATTCTAGGTTTTTCCTTCGGACCGAATATCCAAGATGAATACAGGCGTCGTGCGGTTGAGGCCTGCGATGAATTCATTGACGTGTCGGAGATGAGTTCTTCTTCGATTTCTTTGCTTGCAAGGCAGCTTAAAGTCGATATTGCAGTCGATTTAAAAGGATATACGAAGCACTCAAGACCAAAAATTTTCGCAGATAGATGTGCACCCTTGCAGGTTAATTATCTCGGCTACCCGGGAACCATGGGCACAAAGCAGATAGATTATATTTTGGCGGACCCGGTGCTAATCCCGATCGAGTGTACAAGTGGATACACGGAGAGCGTGGCGTACCTGCCTCACTGCTATCAGGCAAACGACGACACGCGCGAGATGATCGATAGCAAGATAACGCGTACCGAGTTAGGGTTGCCGGAACACGCATTCGTTTTCTGTTGCTTTAATGCTGCCGCCAAGATTAATCCGGATGTTTTTGATATTTGGATGCGCTTATTGAGCAAACTCGAGAATAGTGTTTTATGGCTGCTATCGCAGAATCAGTTCACGATTACTGCGCTCAGACAGGAAGCCCGAAAGAGAGGGGTTGATCCTGACAGGTTGATTTTCGCGGCGCACATGCCGGTCGCCCGGCACCTGGCGAGGCAGTCAGCGGCTGACCTCTTTTTGGATACATGGCCGTACACGGCGCACACGACCGCCAGCGACGCGCTGCGCATGGGCCTGCCATTGCTGTGCAATGCCGGTGAAAGTTTCGCAAGCCGCGTCTCTGCAAGCTTGCTGAGCGCATTGGATCTGCCGGAATTGATTACTCATTCGCCCGAAGACTATCTGGCTAAAGCCGAGGAACTAGCGAATGACCCGAAGAAATTAGCGTCTATCGTGGCCCGATTAAGACAGAACTGTGCCACTGGCCCCCTCTATAACTCTGAGCTGTTTACGCGCTCCATTGAGAGGGCTTACGAGTTGATGTGGGATCGCTATCAAGCCGGGATGCTGCCCGATCTTATTAAAGTAGACGCATAGCTGAGTCGGCTTTTGCACCATCGCGACCTTGGCTGAGTTCGTGCCAGGAACTAATATCAGTAGCCTGCGCACTACAGTGCTTTAAGATGCCGGTTCATAGGTACAGGTTTTGAATTTTATGAGCATAGATATGCAATCTGATGCTGAAGCCCGCGGACATGCTTCTGCCGGAGATGAGGGGTGGATGCAGCACGCGTTTGCGTTAGCGGATCGGGCTGAGAGAGAGTTTGACGAAGTGCCGGTCGGCGCGGTGATCGTGTCGGCTGAGGGCAGGCTCATTGGCGAGGGCTTTAATCAGACGATTTCGCTTAAAGATCCCAGCGCTCATGCCGAAATAATAGCTATGCGGCAGGCGGGGCAGGCAATCACCAACTACCGGATTTTGGATGCAACGCTGTATGTGAGCCTGGAGCCTTGCGCGATGTGCTGTATGGCGATGATTCACGCACGGATCAAGCGTGTGGTTTACGCAGCGTCCGATCCAAAGACCGGTGCATTGGGCGGGTTGTTCGACCTGAATGCTCAGTACAAGCACAATCACGTGCTGCAGGTACAAGGCGGACTATTGGCAGAACCTGCCAGTCGTCGGCTGAGTGCCTACTTTCAGCGCAAAAGGCAGCAAAGATAAGCGCCACTCATGCAGGATTAGCCAGATGACCCAGCCGGAAAACCCAATGGATGACAGCCGCCTGATTTGGATAGATCTTGAGATGACCGGGCTAGAGCCGGCCACCGATTCAATTCTTGAAATCGCCACGGTTATTACCGATAAGGATTTGAATATCCTCGCCGAAGGTCCGGAAATCGCCATTCGCCATTCGCTGGCAGAGCTTGAGGCGATGGATGACTGGAATCGCAAAACGCATAGCAAGTCGGGTTTATGGCAGCGGGTACTGGATAGCAAAGACAGCATTGCCGATGCCGAAGCGAAAACCGTCGACTTTCTGAGCAAGTGGGTACCAGCAAATAAATCACCGATGTGTGGCAATAGCATTTGTCAGGACCGTCGATTTATGGCGCGATTGATGCCGCGCCTGGAGCGCTACTTCCACTATCGCAATCTAGATGTTTCCACAATTAAAGAGCTTGCCCGGCGCTGGGCGCCCGAAGTGCTCGACTCGCTGACCAAAAATGCCGCGCATACGGCTCTGGCCGACACGCGCGAATCGATTGAGGAGTTGCAGTACTACCGCAAGCATCTAGCCAAGCTAGAAGCCAAGGCGTCAGTTTAATCGGGCCTGGCTTGAATGACATGCACTTGACGTTGCGGGAACGGGATACTGACTCCGACGCGGTCAAAAGCCTTCTTGATATTTTCCTGTAACGCCGAGTTGCAGGCCAAATAATCTTCGTTGTTCACGTGGCAACGGATGCCCAGATTCACCGAGCTCTCGGCTAAGGCGTAAACCAACACATCGGGCGCGGGATCTTTGTGCACGCGCTCATCGCCATGCATTATTTCCAATGCGGTGGCGCGGGCTAAATCGATATCGTCAGAATAGCCAATGCCAATGGTCAGCTCGATACGCCGGGTTCTGCCCGGGGTCAGGTTAATGATCGGACTGGATGTCACCAAATTATTCGGAATCACAAAAATCTGATTATTCGGACCACGCAAAATCGTTTGGAAAATACTAATGGATTCCACTTTGCCGGTCTTATCGGCAATGTTGACTACATCGCCGACCTTGAGCGTGCGCAAACTGACCAGCATGACGCCCGAAGCAATATTCGACAGCGAGTCTTTAAGAGCTAGGCCAATAGCCAGGCCGGCCGCACCAACCAAGGTCAAAATCGAGGTGGCCGGCACACCAAAAATTTGCAGCGCACCGACAAACAGCATGACCAATAGCGCGACGTAAACGACTTTGCGCAGAAATTGCACGACCGTCGGTTCGACTTCCGCTTTGGTCATCGCCCGGGCGGCCAGGCGTGAGATGCCGCGCGAAATGCGCATGCCGATCCAGATCAGAATCAAGCCGATAACCAGCTTGATTCCCCAAATCATCGCCTGGCGCAGCCAGTCTTTACCAACGACCGCGTCGCTGATTTCGGTGAGGCTATCTAAACTGCCGACCGCTGCTTCAATGATGCTGAATATCATCATGCGCAATTAGCCTTTACGCTTCGCCAGACGCAGCCAGGTATCGACCACGGTGTCCGGGTTTAGCGATACGGATTCAATTCCCTGGTCCATCAACCAATCGGCCAGGTCCGGATGATCCGAGGGGCCCTGACCACAGATGCCGACATATTTGCCTTTCTTTTTCGCTGCGCTGATCGCCATCGACAGCAGCTTTTTAACCGCCGTATTGCGCTCATCGAACAGATGGGCAACGATTCCGGAGTCGCGATCCAAGCCCAGAGTCAGCTGGGTTAGATCGTTTGAGCCGATTGAAAAGCCATCGAAAATTTCCAGGAACTCGTCAGCCAGAAGCGCGTTTGATGGAACTTCGCACATCATGATGATCTTCAGTCCGTTCTCGCCGCGTTTTAAACCATTCGCTTCGAGGATTTCGATGACCTGACGACCTTCTTCTAAGGTGCGTACAAACGGAATCATGATCCAGCAATTGGTCAAGCCCATTTCATTGCGGACTTTGAGCACCGCCTGGCATTCCAGGGCGAA
Source organism: uncultured Gammaproteobacteria bacterium (assembly GCA_965368785.1). Classification (GTDB taxonomy): domain Bacteria; phylum Pseudomonadota; class Gammaproteobacteria; order Xanthomonadales; family Xanthomonadaceae; genus Silanimonas. The sequence goes on from CBDUOG010000018.1 coordinate 27,660, forward strand.
GCAATCACGGAAGCTGGCGTCTATGTAACGGCTTGCACCGCGGAAACCGATCATCGGGTTTTCTTCGTGCGGTTCGTACTGCTGGCCGCCGATCAAATTGGCGTATTCGTTCGATTTGAAGTCGGACAAGCGAACAATAACCGCGTGCGGTGCAAATGCTGCGGTCAGGGTTGAGATACCCTCGGCGATGCGATCCACATAGAAACTGACCGGGTCGGCATATCCGGCAATCAGCGGATCAATTTTTGCTTTGATGTTCGGAGGCTGCTTGTCGTATTCGAGCAGGGCTTTCGGATGGATGCCGATTTGTCGTGCAATCACAAATTCCAGGCGGGCCAGACCGATGCCCTGGTGAGGCAACTGCGCAAAATCAAATGCGCGTTCCGGATTGCCCACATTCATCATGATTTTCAGCGGCGCTTCGGGCATCGCACCCAGGTCCGCGGTGATAATTTCAAAAGGCAGGCTACCGTCGTAGATGAATCCGGTGTCGCCTTCCGAGCAGGAAATGGTTACGGTCGCGCCATCAGGAATTTTGTCGAGGGCATCGCCGCAGCCGACAACGGCCGGTACGCCCAGCTCACGCGCAATAATTGCGGCGTGACAGGTGCGACCACCGCGGTTGGTGACGATTGCCGCAGCGCGCTTCATGATCGGTTCCCAGTCCGGGTCGGTCATATCCGCAACCAGCACATCGCCGGGCTGCACCTTGTTCATCTCGGCGATACTGCGCACAACGCGCGCAATACCGCTGCCGATTTTCTGTCCGATCGCGCGGCCTTCGCACAAGACCGGTCCGCGCTGTTGTAAGCGGAAGCGTTCAATCTGGGTGGCGCTGGCCCGTGACTTAACCGTTTCAGGACGAGCTTGCACGATATAGATTTTACCGGTGTCGCCGTCTTTGGCCCATTCAATATCCATCGGCCGGCCGTAGTGTTCTTCAATAATCAGCGACTGGCGTGCCAAATCTTCCACGTCCGCATCGCTAATTGAAAATTGCTGACGTAACGACTCGGGCGTGTCTTCATTGCGCACACGCTCACCGGGTTTATCTGAGTAAACCATACGGATTTGTTTTGAGCCCAATGTGCGCCGCAAAATCGACGGCTTGCCTTGTTTCAACGAAGGCTTGTACGCATAAAACTCATCCGGATTCACCGCGCCCTGAACAACGTTTTCACCCAGCCCATAGCTCGCGGTGACAAACACGACGTCGCGGAAACCCGATTCGGTATCCAGAGTGAACAGAACGCCTGATGCGCCAATGTCGGAACGGATCATCAGCTGCACACCGGCTGACAAAAATACGTCTTCGTGCTTAAAGCCATGGTGCACGCGATAAGCGATCGCGCGATCGTTGTACAGCGATGCAAATACCTCTTTGACCTGGCGTACCACGTCATCTTCACCGACCACATTCAAAAAGGTTTCCTGCTGTCCGGCAAAACTGGCGTCGGGCAAATCCTCGGCAGTGGCGCTGGAGCGCACGGCAACCGATGCTTCAGCGATGCCTGCGCGCTTGGACAGTTCGCGATAGGCTGCGCGTATCGCCTGTTCGAGTGCTTTCGGCAGTGGCGCGTCCATAACCCAGGAGCGCACTTCTTTGCCGACCCGGCCAAGTTCCTGAACATCTTCTACGTCAAGTTTGCCCAGGCGATCGTAGATACGATCGTGCAGCTTGTTCTCTGCAATGAATTGCTTGAATGCATGCGCGGTGGTGGCGAAACCGCCCGGGACCGAAACGCCCAGCCGATCAAGATTGCCGATCATTTCACCCAGCGAGGAGTTTTTACCGCCAACCTGTGCCAGATCGGTCAATCGCAGTTCGTTAAGCCAAAGAATTTGGGCGTCCAAAACCTACTCCAGATATAGATTTGTATAGTACAGATGCGCGCCGGCAGACTCGGCAGCCGCGGCCAATATGCGTATGATCCCCTCCTGAGGTATTGGATACAAGCTTGATTTCCGGAGAAATTCATGTACGCCCAATTGCAGACAGGTGAACCGCAATGATTCAGCCAGCCCCCGGTGTGCGCGTGGTGTTCTTTATTTCTGACGGAACCGGGATTACTGCCGAGACAATCGGCCACAGCCTATTGACCCAGTTTAACGGCATGGCGCTGGAGTCCAAGCGAATTTCCTTCGTCGATAATGCTGAACGAGCCGAAGCCGCAGCCGTGGCAATTCGCAGGGCGGCCAATGAGTCCGGTACCCGGCCGATCGTCATCAATACCGTCGTGAATCAGGATCTCAGCGCGATCCTTGCTGCGAGCGGGGCATTGATGCTGGACGTGTTTGAACCATTCATCGAGCCGCTTGAGCGCGAGCTGGGGCAGAAGCGCCAACCCCGGGTAGGGCAGGCCCATGCCCTGGTGGACTTTGAGTCTTACGAGGCGCGCATGAACGCCACGCACTTTGCGATGACCCATGATGATGGCGTCGATCTTGATTACAACGAAGCAGACCTGATTCTGGTGGGTGTGTCGCGCTCCGGCAAAACCCCCACCTGCCTGTACTTAGGCCTGCATTACGGAATCAAGGCGGCTAACTACCCGCTGGTCGAGGATGACCTGGAAACCGACACGCTGCCCAAGCGGTTGCGGCCATTCAGGCAAAAGCTGTTCGGCTTAACGATTACGCCGGAGCGTTTGCAGCAGATCCGGCAGGAACGCAAGCCAAACTCGAAGTACGCCACGCTGGAAGTGTGCCGACGTGAAGTTGCTGCTGCCGAGTCGATGTTCCGTTTGGAGAATATTCCCATGCTCAGTACCACCCACACGTCAATCGAAGAGATTTCCAGCAAGGTACTGACGCAACTGGGTATTGAGCGTCACATGTTCTAACTGCGTCACTTTATGATCCTAAAGCGCTGGTAATTCACGGTGTCGCGCACTAGGATCAATTGATGAGCAGTGTTCGCGTCGCCAATAATTTCCCGAAAATTGAGCGCTTTGCGTGGCTCATGGGCTTGTATGGCGAAAATTTCCGGCGGCTCGGCGATCTGGTCGACATCAATAGCCTGGAGCAGGGCACCTACCGCGCGTTTAGCGCCGGCAAACTGCCGCTCACCATTGAAGTCATCAAACGCCACAAGTTTATGCTGGAGTTGCGCCTGCACTACGACTTTCTTGATCCGCAGTCGGGCTGCTACGAGCCCTCGGTGCATATTCGTGCCTATTTAGATTCGCGGCAGGCCGAAGCCACGCATTGCTACGCGGGTCGGGATTGGCAGGAGCAACTGGGTATCCGGCCGGCAACCGAAGTATTGCTTGGCCATCGCATGCGCATGAATACGTTTTTGAGCAAGTGGCTCGAATATCTGATTTGGCAGGGTTACGACTGCGATTTTTCAACGGCTGAGCGGGCACCTGCAGACTAATCCGGCGAAAACGAGCGTTTACGCAAGCAATAACGATCAACAAATTTGTCAGGCGGATAAAAAGTTCTTGACGATTTTCCTGCGTGCCAGTATTCTTCCGCGTCTCAGTTCGGGGCTATAGCTCAGCTGGGAGAGCGCTACAATGGCATTGTAGAGGTCGCCGGTTCGATCCCGGCTAGCTCCACCAGTGTCCCCATCGTCTAGAGGCCTAGGACATCGCCCTTTCACGGCGGTAACCGGGGTTCGAATCCCCGTGGGGACGCCAACTGGAACCGAATTAAACGACCCGCCCTCTAGCGGGTCGTTTGCTTTTTTGGGCATAGGAATTCCGCAAATTCAGGCCGCACTTGGTGTTTGAGCACATGCCTTGCCTGGCGGCGGTCAATCAGAACATTGAGCGAGCCAATCCGACCGTGCTCTAATGGCACGACGTGCTCCTCGGAATGGTCGGAGCGATTGGCTCTAGATTGCTTTTTTGGATCTCAAGTCACCCTAAGGATTGGAGTGCTGAATGCCACCTCGATTGGTTTCTAGAGTTAAAGAAATTCTCTTACTAACTCTGCTTCTAGCTTTCGCCTCGCAAACATTCGCTCAAGCCGGTGGCCCGATCGTATTGCGGGATGATCAGTGGAAACCGATTGAGAATTCTGAATTCGCGCTGCTCGGCTCAGAGAAAAAGCACGGGAATCAGAGCTTCGTGCGACTTCCTCCTGCCTCCAAGAGAAATGGGGGCGAAACATTCGCGATTACCTCTTCAGCGAACCTTCCTGAGGCAGTTCCGGGTGTCCCTTTTTCGATTTTTGCGCAAGCTGGTGACCGTCAAGCCACAGTTTATTTTGGCTCGGGCAATGACGGCGGTTCGCCGATCACCAGCTACACCGTTCGTTCCAATCCCGGCGCCGTGACAGTTACGGGAATTGCTAGTCCGATTGTAGTTTCCGGCTTAACCAATGGTACTGCGTACAGCTTCACTGTATTTGCGACAAATGCTCAGGGTAGTGGGCCCGCAACGGCGCCCTCTAATTTGGTAACGCCGAACCCAGCCGATCCTTTAGCGCTTCGTGATGACCGTTTCGAATTTCGTGAGAATGAAGGCTTGCGCGGCCTACATGTGATGGCAAACGATTCTTTTGCACCCTCGAAGGTATATGGGGGTTCTCTAACCTTACTTACTCCACCGATATACGGCACCGCCGTCATTGGCCATACGTTGGCTCCAGCAATCGCATCGGGCGATATTGTCTTTTACACACCCAAAACAGATTTTAGTGGCGAGGACCGCTTTAGCTATCGTATTTGCGAATCCGGTGGTCTTTGCGCAGATGCGCAAATCACTGTGCTCGTGAGACCGATGATTGGTTCGATCATATTTGCTGGCTCGCACACAGGCATGATGGAGTTGCCGGGCACTGGACTCCGCGCGCTGCCCAGTGCGCGGTTTAAAGTCAGCCGGCTGGTGGCGCCGAGTATTTCATCATTGGGGTTAAGTACGGACTCATGGAGGTTTACGCCCTGGGATAACGGCCTTGAAGGAACGGCCTATGTCAGTGGTGTTATTCCAGCTCCCTCTGATGGGCAGCCTAGACAGTGGCGACTGCTGATTAATGCCAGTGCTTCGGGCACACGAGGAGCAGGCGACCTTGACCTGTATGTCGGTACCGATGCGTTTGGAACGCCGGCGCAGAATGAAGTTCAGTGTGTCTCAGCCATGGACGCATATGGCAATGAGCGATGCGAAATTGTTGTCACCCATCCGGGCATTGGTACCGTTTCGTACTGGGCGATGGTCCACAATCAATCTTTCAATCCGATCGTCGGGCTTATTGAGACTTTTTTGTTTCCAGAAGACAGTAGCGATGGCGGCTTTTATGTTACAGGCCCGGGGAAACTACAAGCTGGGGAAGACTTTGACTTGCGCGCTGTTTATGACGATCCGACTATGCTGCGTGGCGATACACGTGCGGCCTATGTAAGCCTCGAATCGTCCGATGGAGAGAATTTGGGGGCTTTTCCGGTTGTTATCTATCGATGGCAGAATACTAACGCTGCGATGTGGTTGCGTGACGGAGAAGTGCATTCGATGGCACTCGATGAGTACGAATCGCAAAATCGCGTAGTCTTTGACGTGCCTCAGAAGGCTTCATCGGTGGTTTTTTCCTTGTCAGCGCCCAACGGCGTTCAACTTTATCTCGCTCATGATCCGAACCCCAGTGGACCGAATATAGATCCGGCGCCGGAACGTCAATTGGCACAGCACGTCTTGACCGCAGGGGTGAATAACTCAGTTACGCTCAGTGGAGCAAGTTTGTTGCCTGGCCGATGGTACGTAACGCCGGTCAACCCCTTCGGGACCAAGGTCAATCTGAGCCTGAACGTCGAAAGCCAAAGCCAGAATTCCATAGCCGATATCACTCCAGGCCACTACTACAATCCCGATCGATCCGGGCACGGTGTGTTTATTGATCATGCCCGCGATGAGTGGTTCATGATGTGGTACACCTATTTAGAAGATGGATCGCCGGTCTGGTATATCTCAGATCCACAACCACGTAGTGCGACTTCATGGTCGGCATCTTTGCGCCGAGTGAGTTGGGATGGTGTACAGACACACTCCGTTGTGGTGGGCGAGGTCACCGTAAATGGTCAGGGGATTGACCCTGTCAGCGGTGTCGAAACGTTTTCGTTCAACTACACGATCGATGGCTTTGCGGGATCGGAGCGCATGTACCGATTAGGCTCTGCGGGTTGCGTTGCAAATTCAGGCCAGAATCTAGATGTCTCGGGCCATTGGTTTTCGCCTTCGAAATCCGGCTTCGGTTACAGCGTTCAGATCGATGCGCCGAGCATTCAAGAACTCGTCGCCGCCTATGTATACGACGAAAAGGGTTACGCGCGTTGGTTGTATGGCCAGGCACCGCTAAGTCTGCCGGGTGTCGGCATGGATTTGTATCAGCTGACCGGCTCTTGCCCAAGCTGTAGTTACCTGCCTTCAACGGCGCAAAGAGTCGGTGTTTTTAGTCGCAACTACGGCCTAAATACCATCGAGCGCGCCGGAGTTGATGCCATCATGGCCGGAGCGGCCGCGGGGGTCTGGAGTGAAGACCGCCCAGTTTCGCCGCTCTCCGCAGCGCCTCAATGCCGCTAAGGTAATTGCGATACCGCGGGCCAGCTTGTTCGCTCTAGCTCCAAGTCGCAGATCGATTCTGCTATCTTGATCTGCAATTGCTCATGCAAATCGGAGAGTGTTATGCGTCGTCTATTTTCGGTGTTCGCCGTTTTGTTTCTGCTATTGATTGTTGGCTGTGCCACAACCAAAGGTAAGTCGCCGGCTGAGAAGCGCCAGGCCGTTCAGGATATGAAAGCAGACGTGCTACGCGATCTGTACCGGATCAAGCCGAGCGTGCGTTCACAGATTGCGGCTGCGCCGGGCTATGCGGTGTTCAGCAATGGCAACGTCAACATTATTTTTGCCAGCTTCGGCGGCGGCTACGGAGTAGTGACTAACAACCGTAGCGGTAGACAAACCTATATGAAGATGGGTGAGGTCGGTATCGGTCTGGGTCTGGGTGTGAAAGATTTTCGTGCGGTTTTTGTGTTTCATGACGCCAAGACGCTTGAGCGCTTCGTCGAGCACGGCTGGGCGTTCGGTGGACAGGCCGATGCGGCTGCAAAAGCCGGCGACAAAGGCGCTGCGGTGGCTGGTGAGGCGGTTATCGATAACATCACCATCTACCAGCTGACCGAAAGTGGTTTAGCGCTGCAGGCCACCGTTAAAGGCACCAAGTACTGGAAAGACGATTCATT
>CBDUOG010000019.1:0-32888 GCA_965368785.1 uncultured Gammaproteobacteria bacterium
CGCGGCGCACGTCATCGCCATCCCACCAGCCGGTTTCCAGACGTTCGGGGCCACTGAGCACTTCAATGGATGAGTCGCGCAAAGGAACCGGCCTTGATAACAACCAGGTCGGCCGCTGTGCACTATGCTCGGCAACAACATACTGATTGGTTTTTTCGATGCGACGGGTGGCATATTCCGGCCGGTGATCCGGATGCATATCCAGCGCATGTACGGCCTCATCACCTAAACGTGAGCGCAGTCGCTCGCGCAACTGTGGCCAGGCCATCATTTGCTGAGTCCGTTTTTCAAACAGATGCCGCCCGGCCGGAACAAAAGCCGGCAAGTCACTGGCCAAAAGACGGATGGCAATCACCGGAGCTGCTACCGCAACCCGCTCTAAGCGAGCCCGGGCATGTTCAAACAATAAAACCGGATCACGCTCGGCACTAAGCAGACCCACCGCAAAGCGTGTTGGCGGATGGCCCTCGTGCTCTAAATGCAATGCAAAACACTGAACCCCGGCATCGCGACCTGAAACAAACGCAGCCAAATCAGACGTCAGGCGCTTGAGTGGAAATAACAAAGACTCGGTCGACTCGGCGCCAAAACTTAATTCCACTTTCTGGTCAAAGTGCTCGGGCGGTAAATACAGGGTCAGGTTTTCCGGAATACGTCCGCTAAGCTGATCCAGATAGTGCAGCAACTCCGGACCGAAGCGCCGTATCAGTGCTGCACGCGGCGCATCCAGAACCGCAGAAACCCGGCGCAGGCCCATCGCCTGCAGCGCCTGAAGCATTTTTCCCGGCAGCTGCAATGCAGCCACATCGGCTCGTCGCAGATGCGACAGCATGGTTTTAGGATCAGTCACACTCAAACCGTGGGCAATACCGGCAAACAGGCGCGCAGCGTTGGCCGTGGGCGCTATCGCGATTTGATGGGCAAAGCCCAGCTTGTCTAAACCCGACTGCAAGCGCCGCGCGAACTTGGGCCATGGCCCGAATAAACCCATGCTCGCCTGCACTTCCAACACAATCGCATCCGCAAACACATGGCTCACTTGTGCGCTGTATTGATAAGCCCAGGCCGCGAGTAGTTTTAATACGGCAGCATCGCGCCGTGGGTCTTCTTCAACGCAGACAAACTCAGCTAATAAAGCCTGCGCGGCGGCCAATGATTGGCCCGGATACAAGCCATGCGCCGCAGCGCGGGCACTGACCGCACGCAACACCCGGCGTTGTGCCGCTCCACCGACAATAACCAATGCTTGATCGGTATCGCTGCGTTGTCGAACAACGGCATCGAGTGAAAGTTGTGGCAAAGCAATACACGCCCAAAGCATGGTGAATACCCCGTTTCAATGGCATCGCACCGGTGAAGGCAGATCATTAGCCGGAGCCAGACCGCCCTTGCACTTGAGCACTTGCAGATGTTGTCCGCCGCGTTTGAGCAGCAAACGTAATGCGGCGGCTGAAGGTTGCTCGGCGTACGCACTGTCGCGAAAAGCAAAACCCAGACACTGGCCGGCCTGTGCAGCCAGCTGCAGGCGTCGTAATACCTTGCCATCAGCCCGCCCCGGCCAACACAAACCCGCCGCCATGCAACCCGAGCGCAGACACTGCTCGGTTGCCCACAAGGCATCGGCCGGATCGGCTTCAATTAGTTGCAATTGGCGAAAATCGACTCCGGCTGCAGCCCAGGCCCGTGCATATATTTGATACGGCGGCGCAATCACTCCGATCACCTGACCCTGGGCACTGAGCCGGGCTAGCGTGGGCAGCAATAAACGCAGCTCACCCAAACCGTCACGATCAAACAGAATTTCGCTCAGGCTCGACTCGGGCCAGCCACCACCGGGCAATACCGCATCCAATTCAGCATGCCCGCTGGCCTGGGTTGCCTGTGGCCGGACGATCGATTGTCCGCGCCATACCTGCCCGCCGGAGACCAGTTCCTGCAAGGATAGAACCGCGCTCATGAGGGTTCCCGGATCAAGCCGACAAACAGGCCTTCAATCGCGAAATCAACGACGCTTTTGTCCACTACGATCGGCTGATGTTCGGGGTTACGAGGCAGCAAGCGAATCCCGTTTTTACTCAGCTCCAAGCGCTTTACGGTAATTTCGCCTTCCAATCGCGCCACCACGGTTTGACCGGATCGCGCATCATTACTGCGGTGCACCGCAATCAGGTCGCCATCAAGGATGCCGTCATCGCGCATTGAGTCGCCTTCGACACGTAACAGGTAATCCGGACGCGGCCGAAACAAACCGGGGTCAATACGGATATAACGGCTGATTTGTGCATCCGCGCCAATAGGCACACCGGCCGCTACGCGTCCGAGCAAAGGCAGACGAACCGCATCACCGGCATGGCGCGGGCTGCTTTCAATCAAGCGGATACCCCGCGAGGTGTGCGGGACTAACTCGAGCATGCCTTTGCGCTGCAGAGCCTGCAGATGTTTTTGCGCACTGCGCGGACTGGCGAAGCCAAAAGCCTCGGAAATTTCGTTAAAGCTCGGAGCTATTTCGTTATTTTCTATATAGTTACGAACAAAACTTAATATGTTTTCTTGCTTTTCAGTGAGTGCATTCATGGTATAAATTTTTATACCTATTGGGGTCCGAACGCAAGTACAACTTGCCCGAGTCTCAAAAACCAAGACTGGGTTAGACTTTCTGTCATGTGTGGTCGAGACACCCTTGTAGCGAGCTGGGCACAGATCCGCGCCTTCAGTGAACCGCTGCCTCTATCAGCGCCGGAACACGAACCGGAGCCGACTTGGAACCGTGCGCCCTCACAAGCGGGCTGGGTGCTGCGTTTGCATCAAGACCAACTTATTGCCAGCCCGATGCGCTGGGGCCTGATTCCATCCTGGGCCAAGGACATCAAAATCAGCTATTCCACCATCAACGCACGCAGCGAAACGGTGGCGACCAAGCCGGCTTTTCGAGCGGCCTTCCGCCAGCGACGCTGCCTGATCCCAAGCTCGGGTTATTACGAATGGAAAACGCAGGGCAAACTGAAGCAGCCCTATTACATCTACCCGAAAAATGCCGATGTGTTTTTTTATGCCGGACTGTGGGAAAGCTGGCAATCACCTGAGGGCGAGATTGAGTCCTATGCCCTGCTCACCCGTCCTGCTACCAAAACCTTGCACGCGGTTCACGATCGGATGCCGGTGCTACTGCAGCAGCCGGATCTGCAGACCTGGCTTAGCGCTGATACGCAGCAAGCCGGAAAACTTTTGCAGCAACACCAGCCTGCCGCGCTACAATGGCATCCGGTCGACAAGGCAGTTGGCAGCCCGCGCAATAACAATCCAGACCTGATCAAGCCAGCCAAAGCACTCATCTGAGCGCGGCTCGTGCTTCATCTCCTGTTGTGCTGCACTGCGGTAATATTCTAGCGATAACCTTTTTGGGACCCTATTTAATGTCTTCCGGGCTTCACGCGGCGCTAAGTCGTTGCAATTTGGCGGCTGTGCAGTGCACCAGCGAGACCGAACTTTTTTCACAAGTTTGTCAGGCACTACTCGACTCCGAGGAAATCAGCTCGTGCTGGATTGGCCTGGTCGGCCAACCGAGCAAACAAGTGGTTCCTGTGGCCGCAGCAGGCCGCGACATCGAAAGCCTTTCACGTAGCCTGATTAGCTTGGAATATGCGCCGGACATCGATGCGGCGCTTAGTCGGGGCAAGCCTTATTTTGGTAAGGACTGCATAACCCACCCGGAACAATCGGACTGGCATCAACGTATCGGCCGCATGGGCTGCGATGCATTTGCGTTATTGCCGCTAACCACCCACGATCAGCCGGTCGGCGTTTTGTGTATCAGCTGCGAATCCGCAGAACAACTACGCGGCAATGTTCCCGAGTTGCTGTTATCCATCAGCACTTTTGTCAGTTTCGCTCTGGATGCGTTTGCTACCGAATCGGATCGTCGACGCGTACAGCAAGAACACGAAGCGGCGCTGGCCTTGTCGGAAAAGTACCGATTGGATGCTGAAAATACGCAGAAGCACCTAGTTTCGGTCATTAATCGGGTCAACGATGGCATGACCGCCATGGACCGCGACTGGAACTATACCTTCGTTAATCAGCAGGCTGCGCGCATGCTGCGGCACGATAGTCCGGAAGATTTGATCGGGAAGTGTATCTGGGACATCTATCCAGATGGTATTGGCAAATCGTTTCATCAGGCCTGTGAACAGGCTTTTCGTACCCAGCAACCGGGTATCTACGAAGAGTATTACCGCGAGCATGATCGCTGGTTCGAAAATCGAATCTTTCCGTCAGCCGAAGGCTGGACCATTTATTTCAGTGACATCACAGACCGCAAAAAAACTGAACTCGCGCTCCGCGATGCTGCGACAGCGTTCGCCAATATCCGTGATGCCGTGATGGTCGCTGATGAAAACCTGTCAATTATTCGCATCAACCCGGCGTTCTCACGCATTACCGGCTTTTCTGATGCCGAAGCAATTGGCACCAGCGCCCAGATTCTAAACTGTGGCAAGGGTACTGGTACGTTTGAGCGGATTATGTCTTCGCTTAGTAGCCAAGGCCACTGGCAGGGTCGGGCAAGCATCGGACGAAAATGCGGCGATGTGTTTCCGGCGTGGCTCACTGCAAATGCAATCGAGCAATCCTCGGACACTTCCGGGCACTTTGTTGTTGTCTTCTCTGACTTAAGCGATGATATCCAGCATAGTTTTACTCCAGCCTCCGTCAGTCATAGCTGAGGCGCGCGCTAACTAATTTTACGTTCTTTCAGTCGTTCAACTTGCAATCGACATCTTTATTAGAATGAACGGCAATCCGAATTTTTTAACTTAGGTTTTTATGTCCTTCACGCTTTACGATGCGCTCAGCGAATGCAATCTGGCAGCGGTAAATTGCTCCAGCGAAATGGATCTGCATGCGCAAGTCTGTCGATCACTGGCCAATGTGCCGCAGCTAAAAATGGCATGGTTCGGCAATGCCGATCTCAGTGATGGCCAGGTAATGCCGGTTGCCGCGCACGGTCATGGCACGGATCTGCTATCTGGAAGCCTGATCAGTTTGCGTGATTCGGGCCCGATCGTAGCGGCCATTGAGCAGTTGCAGCCCTACTTTGGGAATAATTGTCAGCTTCATCCGGAACAAACTGACTGGCATCATCGCGTAGGCCGGCTTGGCTGTGATGCATTCGCGGTTTTACCCATCACTACCCACCAGAAAGTCGTGGGTGTTCTGTGTTTATGTGCGGAGTCTGAAGCGTTTTTTTCGGACAATAATCGCCAACTTCTGGCGTGCATTGCGACATTTGTCAGCTTCGCGTTGGATAGTTTTGCCACCGAATCCGACCGTCGCCGGGTACAAGAGCAACATAAAGCAGCCTTAGCCCAATCAGAGCACTACCGCTCCCAAGCCCAGCATTCTCATCAAACGCTGTCATCTGTTCTGAACCGGGTGAATGACGGCATCGTTGCGCTTAACAAAGATTGGATTTACACCTTCCTCAATGAACGCGCGGCAAAAATGCTGCAGCGGGACACGCCGGAGGACCTCCTTGGCAAAAACATCTGGACAGAATATCCCGAAGGCGTTGGCCAACCCTTTCAGCTCGCTTATGAAAAAGCGATGCAAACACAGCAGATTGTGGTTTTCGAGGAGCATTACGAGCCGTGGGATCTGTGGTTTGAGAATCGGGTCTTTCCGTCATCCGATGGCATCACCATTTACTTCAGTGACATAACCGAACGCAAAAAATCGGAACTTGCCCTGCGAGAAGCGGCCTCTGCATTCTCCAGCATCCGTGACGCGGTGATTACTACAGATACTGAATTAACAATCCTCACCATCAACCACGCCTTTGAACGCGTCTGTGGCTACGAAGAAAGCGAAGCTCTGGGCAAGACCGCAAGCTTTCTGCAGGACTTCGACAGTGCAGAAAGCTTTGAGTCGGCGGCAGAGCACCTTCAGGAACAAGGTTTTTGGCAAGGCAAAATTTTCGGGCGACGCAAATGCGGGGCAATTTTTCCGGGGTGGTTAAGCGCCAATTTGATTGATGCACAGCCGGGTCTGCCGAAACGCTTTATTTTCGTACTCTCAGACATCACCGAGTAATCACCACTAGACATTAAAAGTCTAGTCACAAAAAGACCCGCCGATAGCGGGTTTTTTGTTTGTGCATCTTAAGTTCCGGATCAGAACGGGATGTCGTCATCCGGGAACGGATCATTCTGATTCGACTGCGGTGCCGACTGCGACTGACCACCGCCGCGATTACCGTAGTCACTTCGACCACCACCGCTGGAACGGCTTCCTGAATCGCCACCCGGTTTGCCGCCGAGCATTTGCATTTCATTTGCGATGACATCGGTGCTGTACCGCTCAATACCCTGTTTGTCGGTGTATTTGTCGGTACGAATTGAGCCTTCGATGTATACCTGCGAGCCTTTCTTCAGGTATTCGCCGGCGATTTCAGCCAGGCGACCGAAGAACTTAACCCGATGCCATTCGGTGCGTTCCTGTGGATTACCGTCTTTATCTTTCCAGCTCTCCGATGTTGCCACGCTGATCGTGGTTATGGTCGAGCCGCTTTGCGCATAGCGCACTTCGGGGTCATTGCCGAGGTTACCGACAAGAATGACTTTATTAATTCCGCGTGCCATTTAGTTCCTTGAGCTTTGGGTTCGTTTCTATTTTTAGTATAGGCGGTAGCCGCCTTGCCGTCAGCGTTTCGCACTAAATTTTGTCAGAATTCACCCCCAAATCTGCCAGCCTCCGTATAATTCGCAGCGATGAGCGCAACCGAACCCAGTACCCTCGCCCCCTCCCTGAGCATCGCCGGCATCCAAGAGCTGGCCGCGCCCGATATGAACGCGGTTGATCAGTTAATCCGCCAGCGCCTCAGTTCCGATGTGGTTCTAATTAATCAAGTCGCTGAACACATCGTCAGCGGCGGCGGCAAGCGATTGAGACCGATGTTGACGGTGCTTACGGCCCGCGCTTTTTCCTATAAAGGCCAAGATCATCAACAACTTGCGGCGATTATTGAGTTTATTCATACCGCGACCTTGTTGCACGATGACGTCGTCGACGAATCCAGCCTGCGCCGCGGGCGTGAAACCGCAAACGCCCTGTTCGGCAATGCGGCCAGCGTTTTAGTCGGCGATTTTCTCTATTCGCGTAGTTTCCAGCTGATGGTCGATCTCGACGACCTGCGCATCCAAAGAATCCTGGCGGACACGACCAATCAGATCGCCGAGGGCGAAGTCATGCAACTACTGCATGTACGCAACCCGCGAACCGATGAACGGGCCTACATGCAGGTTATCGAGCGCAAAACCGCGGTTTTGTTCGCGGCTGCGACCCAACTGGGTGCACTGATATCCGGGCGCGATGAGCGCACACAGGCGCAGCTGGCTAGCTACGGTTTGAATCTGGGCTTTGCCTTTCAAATTGCCGACGATGTGCTCGATTACACAGCCGATGCGCAGACCATGGGCAAAAACTTAGGCGATGATCTGGCCGAAGGTAAGGCCACCCTGCCCTTAATTCACGCCATGGCGCACTGCAACGCGCCCACCCATCAACGGCTCAGCGAAATTATTGAGTCCGGCGACGTCGGCGCCATGCCGGAGGTGTTGGTAGCCATTGAACAGCATCAGAGCATTGCCTACAGCCAACAGCGCGCCTTGGAATTTGCGCGCAAGGCCCAACAGTGCCTGTGCGACTTGCCCGAATCGAACTGGCGTGATGCACTGTGGGCTCTGGCCGAGTATTCCGTTAATCGTAAAGCCTGATTCAGGCCAGACCTAATCCGGGTATCTTGCTGATGATATTCGGGTCGAAGCCGGCAGCCTGAGCGAAGTGGCGACCGCGTTCGGTGTAATCGGTGTAGCGGGGAAAGCTCGGCGCACCCGGTGACAGCATCACCAAACCTTTGTGATCCAGAGCATCGATTGCGACCCGCACCGCCTGTTCTAGTTTTTCGGCTTCCAGTAATACAAAGCGCCCCCCAATGGAGAGCGGCTTAATCAAGTCGTAAATCCGCGGACCGTTCTGGCCCATTGTGACGACCACCGCTGGCGGATCCAATGCCATTCGATCGGCGAACACACCCCACTCAAGTCCCCTGTCGTAGCCGCCGACTAATAACGCCAGCTTATTCGACTTGTAGCAGTCCAGCGCAGCCAGCGTGGCGTGAGGCGTCGTGGAAATTGAATCATTGACGAACTCAATGCCGTCCTTCTGCCCGAGCATCTGCAAACGATGCGGCAGCGCTTTAAAGCTGGTAATGGATGCGGCTAACTCACAAGCATCCAGCCCAAGCGCTTCAACAGCGGCCAAAGCAGCGCATAGGTTTTGCCAGTTATGACGGCCGGGCAGCGGCAGCAGTTTGGCATCAACTACCGAACGGCCGCCCCGCATGATCCAGTGGTCGTGGACGTGCCAACCCTCTGGCGTGTTGAACCAGAGCAATTTACCGCCGGGCAGGCGAAGATTTTTTAAACGCGGGTCGGCGCCGTTTACGATCGCGATTTGCGGGTTTGCCTGAGTAATAAGCGCCAACTTATCCTCGTAATATCGCGCTTCGCTGCCGTGCCAATCCAGATGCTCCGGAAATAAGTTCAATACAACCGCCACATTGGGCCGGATCGCCTCGCGGGTTTGAAAACTCGATAGTTCAATTGCCCAGGCATCTGGTGGCGGCTGCACATCCAATAGCTCCAGCATCGGCATGCCGATGTTGCCGGCTAATACGGTGCGCTCACCGGCCTGACGCAACAAATGAGCAATCAGTGCGGTAGTCGTGCTTTTACCTTTGGTGCCGGTGACGCAAACGGTATGCGCACCCGGGTTTTCGGAAAACCACAAACTCGTTCCGGAGATAAATTTGGCGCCGGCCAAAGCCGCGTCCGCTGCCGGCGAGGAATAAGGGCTGATGCCGGGTGATTTAATGATGTAATCGAACTCTGCGAGTTCCTGCGAAGTCACCTTTTCCCGTACATCCAAGCCTTCATCATGCTGTTCTCGAAGTGATATCGCTTCTTGCTCATTGCAGAAAATAGTGATTTTTTGTCCGGGAAGACGCCAACGCAGTGCTGCCAGTGCCGCTCGCCCTTCGCGACCGTAGCCCCAAATCGCAATTTTGCGTCGATCAAGCTCCGAAATTCGCACGCACGCGCTCCCATATCTTGGCCGGAATGGCGTGCTCTGTACCGGCTTTCATAAGCCCATCCAGACTTTCAATCTCGCCACTGATAACGGGAAGAATATCGCGCCTGAAGCGAGCAACCAACACATCTTCCTTCCAGGCTGGTTTCTCGCTCAGTGATTTCATCGCCGCCCGCGACTCCCGGCCTTCGCCGACACACTCGAAGGGCTTGTGTGCATCGAACTCGAGCAAGGCATCAAAGTCACCGGACAAGCTGGCGTCATCCAACAAATTGCGTCCAAATATCGATAGCAAGCGAGGCTTCGGCATAAACGGCGCTAGAGCCAGGAATACGAAGTGGCATTTAGGACATTGCCCGCACCAACGCTGAGTCGGACGCTTACCCAAAATATGAAAATTGCGATTGCAGCTTGAAAAGGACGCATCGTATTGATCAATGCGACTGAATTGCCGGGCGACCGCCAATTCCGAATAGGGCCGCAGCAATGAGTAATAATTCAAATCGCGTGCAATATGCGAGTGAACAAAAGCGGAAAACATCTGCTCAAACGCCCAACCCTTGCTCCACTGATGATTCACTTCGCCGGTTCCTGGAATCAAACTACCGTAGCTCGCGGATGACTCATTAGAAAAAACGACTTGGTTTGCACCGTGCAGAATCGCCGCCACGACCAAGATGGCCGAGTTAATTGCGGTTACCGGAATATGTCCGTTGTAGGCGCCCTTCTTATTAAGCTCAAACAACTCCGGACTTAAATTGCGCGATATGTTGAGCGCGGGCAAGCCGGTTTTTTGTGCACAGGAGCGAATCAACCCTGAACTACCAATCCAGCTCACCGTAATCGGTAAATCCAACGACCGTAAAGTCTCAATACTGACCAGCGAGTCTTTGCCGCCGCCAATTGCAACTAAAGCGTGCTCGGCAAGGCCGGCATCGGCCGCAACATCTTGTACCGAATTGCTCGCAGGAAATTTGATTTGACCCGAAAGAGACAATCCGTTGCGATAAGCAAACTCGCCTAAACCGTGCTCGTAAATACTCTCAAGCATGCGTGCCGTGGCCGGGCTGATCGGCCCAGACTCAATCACAATGCGTTTAGGCACGGCCGCTTTGTAATAGGACACACCAGCGATTAGATGAAGCACGTCAACGGCAGCATTGACAGCCTTCATCTGCGCGTCGCTCAATTGATAGGGCGCACCCGGAAACCCGACAAGTTCAGTCATCTCCGGGCCGTCATCAAAAGCGTAGACCAGCTGCAATTGGCCCGAACTTAGATCCAGAGATTTACGCACGAAACGAAATGTCTCAATCGTGTCCCGATTGAACTGCCAATCAGACATCGATCACCTCCTCGTCAGGCAACGCGCGTAAATTGTATTGATTCGACATAACGCGCCCATAAGCACCTGCATTGGCTATCAGAACCACATCGCCGGAGACTGTCGAGTCGGGCAATCTGCGACGTCGACCCAACACATCGCCAGTCTCACAGATCGGACCGACCACTTCACATAATTCACCCGGCGCATCAGCAATGCGATCGAGGTTACTGATCTCATGAAACGCCCCGTAAAGTGCCGGGCGTAGAATCGCATTCATGCCGGCATCTAAGCCGACCCGACGCACGCCGTGCTTAGCTGCACATTGGGTTACCCGGGTTAGCAGCACGCCGGCCTCGGCAACCAGATAGCGACCCGGCTCAATCCATAGCTGGTACTGCGGATAAACAGACTTCATTTCTGCCAGCACCGCACCGTAGCGATTCATATCAAAAACGTCAGACTCCGGATCGTACGGAATACCAATACCACCACCGACATCTAAAAATTCGACCGTGCCAATCGTGTCGGCGACCCGTGCAAGCTGCGCGTACACTGCCGCCCAATGCTCCGCTTCAAAAATTCCGCTACCAATATGCGCATGTAAGCCGGTGATCGCGGCACCGCAATTGGAAACAGCACGTAACATCTTCGGCACGTCTTCAAGCGCCAGCCCGAATTTGGCTTCTTTGCCGCCGGTTTTGACCTTGTCGTGGTGGCCATGACCGAAACCCGGATCGAGTCGCAAATTGATCTTTTGTTTAGCAAACAGATCAGCCCATTCATCAACAATGTTGGGGTTATCGATGGTGACATGCACCCTGTTCGCGAAGGCGAACTCGTATTCAGCACGAGGCGCAAAGCTCGGCGTAAACAATATGCGATCCGGGTCGAGGTCAGGAAAATGTGCGAGAACATGGACTAGCTCAGCCTGCGAAACGCACTCTAAGCCAAAGCCCATCTCTAAAAGGCACTTGAGAACCTGCGGGTGCGAATTTGCCTTGATTGCATAGAATCGACGATCAACCATCGCCAGATCATTAAGCGCACGGGCTCGCTCACGGACGATATCAAGCGCATAGACATAGCGCGGCGTGCCTTTGCCAGCCAGCGCCTTGAGTTCATCTGTGCGGCTCATCCACCAGGCCTTTCGCTCGGTTTTCGGCGCATCGATTTGCTTCCAGCTCGGCCCGAACACCTCCGACTCATCAATCGGCATTGCCGCAGAGCTAATCAGCAGACTGTGCAGATGCGGCATCAGCGCTCCGTCGACTAAGCGTTCGTCGACGACAAAAGTTAAATTCAAATCGTTTGAGCTTTGCGAAATAAGATGAACTTGTTCGCGCCCGAACTCGGCCAATATTTCACTGAGCCTGTGTAAACGCGAGCGCATGCCACGGCCAACCATGGTGACCGAAGCGCACGGCGCGATAACCTTGACCCGGCATATGCTGGCCAAGTCGGCGCACAAGGTATCAAGCACATCAGAGTTCACTAAATTTTCGCTCGGATCCAATGATACGGTCACGTTGGTCTCGGCAGAACCGATCAAATCCACCGATAGGCCATGCAATTTGAACATCGCAAACACGTCGGACAAGAAGCCCACCTGTTGCCACATGCCAATCGATTCCATCGACACTAAAACAATGCCGCGCCGGGCACTGATGGCTTTGACACCCGGCACCGGTTTAGCGCCATCGGCAATCACCGTTCCGGGTAAATCCGGACGCTCGGTATCTTTAATCCAAATCGGTACCCTTGCCTCCCGGCACGGATGAATGCAGCGTGGGTGCAATACTTTGGCGCCGGTCGTCGCAATCTCCTGCGCTTCTTCATAATCGAGCCGGGTCAATAAACGCGCATCGGGGACCTGTCGGGGATTGGCACTGAACATGCCCGGCACGTCGGTCCAAATTTCCACCCGCCGCGCTTTGAACAGGGCACCGAAATACGCTGCCGATGTATCCGAACCACCACGCCCCAGAATCGCCGTTCCGCCGTCGTCGGCCCGCGCGATAAACCCCTGCGCGATCGCATGCGTTGGAGCGAATCCTTTCAGCCGCTGATCGAATTCGGGATCGGTCTGCAAGCTGCAATTAACGGATAGCCGGTTAGCCCACGCACTGGCATTGGGTAAATCCACCGCACGCAACCAGTCACGCGAATCGAACCAGCCCAAATCTACGCCCAATGAACGCAAGTACGCCGCACCGATGGTCGAAGAAAGCAATTCGCCCTGAGCCAGTAATTCAGCCTGCCACGAAAAATCGACGGAACCCTGAGACGCTGCGCGCTGACAAAGAGTCTGAAGCACTTCAATGCGCTTGCTGATTACTTCGCTGGCATCAAGCCCTAAATCGGCACAGAAACTTACATGACGCTCAACCAGCGCCGCACATTGCTGGCTCAGAAATTCACGGTCAGAATGGCGTTCGCACATCGCCTGCAAGCTATTGGTAACCCCCGACAAAGCCGAGACAACTACCAGCACCCGCGCCGATTCCATATCTGCACGTTGATTGATCAATCGAGCAACCGTATTCCAACGATGCTTTTGCGACACGCTGGTGCCGCCAAATTTTAGGACTATCCAATCACTATTTTTTTGCACTTTTCGCCAACGCCTTGTTCCGTTCCCCGGATATTAGCCATTCACCCACAACACTGTGCGTAATCATAGCGAAAAGCGCGCTGCCTTAGGCATTGAGACGCATTTTTATCGATTCAGAACAATCCCATACCCAGCCGAAGCACAGCTGGCGGCGGCTTAGATGACCCATCAGCCAATCAACCCTGCTAGGATCAGCTCGACTCCAAAATTCTTGAATTCAAGCCGCCTATGAACAAAGCGCTGAAAGTCTTAATCGCCATTGTGCTGATCCTGGTGATTGCCTTATTAACCAAGCACCTGCTGAGGCCGATCACACCCACTGCGGATCTGAAACCAGACGCTGATAATTCATCTAATGTTATCGCGCGCGAGCCGAATCTGGGCATTTATGCACAGAGCGCCAAGCTGAGCAGCGTCTTGAGTACTTTGACGCTTATCAAGACAATCTCGACCGAGTTTTATCTGAGTGAAGGCCGCTGGCCCAATCAGCTGAGTGACCTAGGCATGACCCGCGAGCAAGTGCGCGCCGAGCCATTTATCGATGACATGGATGTTCGTGATGGCGCCATTTATGCAGACCTGAGTTCGAACTTCGGCGACGGCGCAACCATCCGGCTCGCCGCAAAAGAGGCTCTGGGCGGAGCGCAGATTAACTGGGTATGCGAGATGAATTTTGAGTTACGTGGCTTTCGCCACTGTGCTTTCACCCAACAAGTGCGGTTTCCGACCGCAGCGTCACCGGCCAAAAACTAAAAGAATTCACTCAGGAAAAAGCCCGCAATCAGCGGGCTTTTTCAATTGCATACTGACGCTTTAGCTCTCGTATTCGTCGATGCTGGGGCAAATACAAATTAAATTACGATCGCCGTACGCATTATCTACGCGATTCACCGGAGCCCAGTATTTGTCTTGCTTAACCGAGCCCTTCGGGAAGCAGCCTTCCGCCCGGCTGTACTTACGGTTCCACTGATCATCGGCAATGTCATATACCGTGTGCGGCGCATGACGCAGCGGACTCTCTTCAATCGTATATTTCCCTTGAGCAACCTCTTCAACCTCGTTGCGAATCGCGATCATGGCATCGCAGAAGCGATCAAGTTCAACTTTCGGCTCCGATTCGGTCGGCTCAATCATTAACGTGCCGGGCACCGGGAAGCTCATGGTGGGCGCGTGAAATCCGAAATCAATTAAGCGTTTGGCAATATCGTCCACGCTCACGCCGTACTTATCTTTCAGCGCACGCGGATCAATAATGCACTCGTGGGCAACCCGGCCATTATGATTTTTGTACAAAACCGGAAAGGCTGCATGCAGACGTTTGGCGATGTAATTAGCACTCAGAATCGCAACTTCAGTCGCCTTCTTTAGACCCTCGCTGCCCATCATCATCATGTACATATAGGAGATCGGCAGAATCGAAGCCGAACCGAACGGCGCCGCGGATACCGGACCCACCGCTGACTGGCCTCCATCAAGCTCAGGATGGCCCGGCAGGAACGGCGCCAAATGACTGCGTACACCAATCGGGCCCATACCCGGTCCACCGCCACCGTGCGGAATACAGAATGTCTTGTGCAAGTTGAAGTGACTGACATCGGCGCCATACTCGCCCGGACGCGACAACCCCACTTGCGCATTCATATTGGCACCATCCAGGTAAACCTGACCGCCATGCTGATGCACGATGTCGCAAATCTCGCGAATATTTTTTTCGAATACGCCATGTGTCGACGGGTAAGTAATCATGATTGCGGCCAATCGTTCCGATACCTTCTCGGCTTTGGCGCGCAAATCATTGACGTCCACATTGCCTTTGGCATCACAAGCAACCACGACCACGTCCATACCAACCATTTGCGCAGTGGCCGGGTTGGTACCGTGCGCTGAGGATGGAATCAAACAAATGGTGCGCTGCTCATCACCACGACTACGGTGATAGCCGCGAATCGCCAGCAAACCTGCGTATTCACCTTGCGCACCGGAGTTGGGCTGCAAAGAGACCGCATCGTAACCGGATACATCACACAGCCAGCGCTTGAGCTCTTCGAACATTAGTGTGTAGCCGGTGGTTTGATCGTGCGGTGCAAACGGATGCACGCTACCGAATTCGGGCCAGGTCACCGGAATCATTTCAGCAGTCGCATTGAGCTTCATCGTGCACGAGCCCAGGGGGATCATCGCCCGGTCCAGTGCCAGGTCGCGGTCGGCCAGCTTGCGCATGTAGCGCAACAGTTCAGTTTCCGAATGATGGACATTAAAAACCGGATGCTTGAGGCAGGCGTCCTGACGGATCAGACCCTGCTCAATGACTTCCGAAGTGGTCATCGCGACTTCGGCATAACTGAGTTTTCCGCCGAATACGTTCCACAAGGTCTCAACGGTTTGGCGGGTGCAGGTTTCGTCCAGGGAAATGCCCAGGCGGCCATTACCCAGCAAGCGCAAGTTGATCCGCGCCGCCAATGCTTTCGCGACAACTTCGTCGTAGTGAGCGCCGACATTGACCGTGAGGGTGTCAAAGAACTGGGTGTTCTCAATGCCGACACCCAACTGGCGTAATCCCGTTGCCAGCGTCACGGTCTTGGAGTGCACATCCAACGCGATAGCTTTCAGCCCTTCCGGGCCGTGGTAGGTCGCATACATGGCGGCCATAACGGCCAGCAGAACCTGCGCTGTACAAATGTTGGACGTGGCCTTCTCGCGGCGAATATGTTGTTCGCGAGTTTGCAGCGAGAGGCGGAAGGCGCGCTCTCCACGCGCATCAATCGAAACGCCGATTATCCGTCCGGGAATTGAGCGCTTATAAGCATCACGCACGGCCATATAGGCCGCGTGCGGTCCGCCAAAGCCCATCGGCACACCGAAACGCTGGGTTGTGCCTACTGCCATATCGGCACCCAGATCACCGGGCGAAACCAACATACATAATGCGAGTGGATCGGCAGCCAGAATACTGACCGCGCCGGCAGCCTTCAATGCAGCCAAGTGACCGCGATAATCACGGACTTCGCCGAAGCTGCCCGGATACTGAAAGATTGCGCCAAATACGGCCGAAACATCCAAGTCTGCATCCGGATTACCCACCTGCACGGTCCAACCCAAAGGCTCTGCCCGGGTTTTGATTAGCGCGATGGTTTGCGGGTGGCAATTGTGATCAACAAAAAACGTGGTGGACTTTGATTTGCTCGAACGCTGCGCTACCGCCATGGCTTCAGCTGCTGCTGTTCCCTCGTCAAGCAATGAGGCGTTTGCCACATCCAGACCAGTCAATTCGCAGATCATAGTCTGGTAGTTCAGCAGCGCCTCCAGGCGACCTTGCGAAATCTCCGGTTGATAGGGTGTATACGCCGTATACCAGGCCGGGTTCTCCAGAATATTGCGCTGGATAACCGGCGGTAAAATCGTGCCGTAATAGCCTTGCCCAATTAAAGAAGTGAACACTTGATTCTGATCGGCGATCTCGCGCATCCGCGCTAAGGCTTCGACTTCCGAAAGCGCGCGCCCGACGCTCAACGCAGTACTCTGTCGAATGTCCGCAGGCAGGGTTTGCAGCATCAGTTGATCGAGACTTTCAGCACCCACAGCTTCAAGCATTTGCTCAATTTCGACCGGTGATGGTCCGATGTGGCGAGCGGAAAAATCCTGTGATGGCAGGACGGAATTTGTATTTGCTGCGGTCATGGCGAGGCACTCTGCGGACACAAGCCGGTCCGGTTCAGCACCCCATCTGTCTTTTTTGCCTGAGAGCGTTATCCCGTCGGCAGATGCGTACCCGCATCACTCTCCAGATGTTTACCCATTCGCGGTCCTTTTGCCTGAGAGTTTCCGGGGTGGTTGCTCCTTCGGCGCCGGCCTTTTGAGCCGGTCTCTCCCGCGACGGGAGAAGCTGAAATTTTAGCACAGGCTTTGATGAAGAATGTGCAGGCAGCCGCCCAATCCAAGCAATACACCAGCTAGTCTGACTCGCTGCCCTTCAGCCTCGGGGTGGTGGCTTCAAGCACCCGCATGCTCTCTGCATTGCGACGCTGCCACTCAGCGAGTTCTTCGGCAGTCATCGCTTCATCGGCTGCCTGAATTTGAGCGATTGCACCTTCGGGCAGGCGTATTACCGGCGAGACAGCCTCAATGCCGGGCAGTTCCGGTTCCAGCTCCAGCTCCGAAATACCCGTGCCGTAGGCAGCGACTTCTGCGATTTCCTCAGAAAGCTCATTCGCCTCATCGCGCTCAGATAATTGCGTTTCCGCAGCGGCCGGCTCGGCTTCAATAATGTCTGCATTTGCATACTGGCGCAGTAAAAATAGGACCAGCACGATGCAAATGGCCAGCCAGCCGAATACGAAAAAGATGAGCAGGAAATTTCGCCGCGACCTGCGCGAATCTACGCCCGGCTCGCGACCGGCAAAATTGAGCTTCTCGAATTCATTCCGATTCACTGGTGATCCTCCTTGAAAGCCTCTCGTCAGGCGAATGAACAGTCCCGGCATCCAGTGGCGGGCAGATAATCATTCCAGCCAACCCCGCAACACCGTACGGTCACCGACCCGATCCAGGCCAGCGCGCTAACATTAGAATCAATATATTCGAGTCGCCAGCCTATCGTCACTTTCAGTAAGCCGGCGTCAGAAATTTGCTCAACGCCCGATCCGGGCCTTTCGCACATGGCGAAGGCCCTGAAATAAACTGAGGGTCACCCGTTCAGGTGCATCAGCCGGCGAACTGTTCGAACACCAAGGTCGCGTTAGTGCCACCGAAGCCAAAACTATTGGACATGACGCGTTGCAACTTTCGATCAGCCGATTTGCGCACCAAAGGTAAATTCTCTACCTGAGCATCTAACTCATCGACATTGGCCGAACCGGCAACAAAGCCCTCGCGCATCATCAACAAGCAATAGATTGCTTCGTGAACCCCGGCCGCGCCTAAGGAATGACCCGACAGCGATTTGGTCGAAGAGAACTGCGGCGCATTGTCACCAAAGACTTTGCGCAGCGCGCGCAACTCGGCAACATCACCCACCGGTGTAGATGTTCCATGAGTATTCAAATAATCAATCGGCCCTTCGACCGTCGACAGCGCTTGCTGCATGCAGCGAACTGCGCCTTCACCACTGGGAGCAACCATGTCATAGCCATCAGACGTCGCGCCATACCCCACCAGCTCGGCATAGATTTTCGCGCCACGCGCTTTCGCATGCTCAAGTTCTTCGAGCACAACCATCCCACCACCTGCTGCGATTACAAAGCCGTCCCGGCCCGCATCATAGGCACGCGATGCCGTCGTAGGCTGATCATTTCTGGCAGTAGAGAGCGCGCCCATCGCATCAAACATGCAGGTCAGACCCCAATGCAGTTCCTCGGCGCCTCCGGCAAAAACGATATCCTGCTTTCCAAATTGAATTTGTTCCATGCCGGCACCAATGCAGTGTGCTGATGTGGCACAGGCCGATGAAATGGAATAGTTCACACCTTTAATTTGGAACGGTGTTGCTAAACAACCCGATACTGTCGATGTCATCGTCCGTGGCACCATGTACGGACCAATTTTACGCACACCGCGACTGCGCAAAATATCTGCCGTCTCAATCTGGAACGCGCACGACCCACCGCCGGAACCGGCAATAAGCCCAGTACGTACATTAGAAACCAATTCGTCGCTCAAGCCGGCATCCGTGATCGCATCGCGCATAGCAACATAGGCATAAGCCGCAGCATCGCCCATGAATCGCTTGGCCTTCCGGTCAATTTGCGCATCTAAATCGATCTCTGGTTTGCCGTGGATCTGGCTTCGAAAACCTAAGTCAGCATATTCCTGACTAAAACTGATTCCAGACTTTCCGTTACGTAACGAGTCGATAACGCTCGCCTGATCGTTGCCAAGACAAGAGACGATGCCTAAACCGGTAACAACTACGCGGCGGCTATTTGAGGCTGACATGATTTATCCTAAAAATTATCTGTTGATGTAAACAAGCCTACTTTCAGGCCTTTTGCTGTATATATTTCGCGACCGTCGACAAGCACGCGACCATCGGCAATACCCATAACCAGCTTGCGCTCGATGACACGCTTCATCTGAATTTCGTAGCGCACGGTCTTTGCACTCGGCAACACCTGACCGCTGAAATTCACTTCGCCCACGCCAAGCGCCCTGCCCTTACCCGGATTGTTGCGCCAACATAGATAAAAGCCAACAAGTTGCCAGAGCGCATCCAGACCGAGACAGCCCGGCATCACCGGGTCACCTGCAAAGTGGCATTTAAAAAACCACAAATCCGGATTGATATCTAACTCTGCAATTATTTCGCCCTTGCCGTTTTCACCGCCGTCACTGGTGATGTTGGTGATTCGATCCATCATCAACATATTCGGCAGCGGCAAACGTCCATTCTCCGGCCCAAACATCAGACCATTTCCGCAAGCGATAAGTTCATCGCGAGTAAAACTATTCTTATTCATCCAGATTCCAGAACCTTCAAGTATTGCCGTGCCCGCCAAAGCGTTGGTACACGCAGGACACTAAACCGCCCATTCTACGCGAGTCGCAGCTCGAGAAGCAGTCGAATTAACACACGCCAGCGTATGGAAAAGCCTTTAGCGCTCTAAGTGCGCTGACCAATAGCGCACTTCATTCATAAGCGCCGACGGTATATCGCAGCGTTCGAACCCGGATTCACGTGCGTGGAGTGCAAGACAATAATTCTCACCGATGCAAGTGAGGGTATCGGCAATCTGCCGCGTCGCCGGAGAAAACATGATGCGCCGAAATCCGCGATAGCTCAGCGCTTCGTCATTGGCCTTGAACCAAGCCTCTTTCATCGCCCAAAGCTGATGAAAAAAAACGAGTGCCCGGTCTGTGCTCATTTGGCTTATCTGCTTAACTTCCGTGGCGTGGCAGATAGTTTCAATCAAACGTTCGAATTGCCGTCTCGGAGCCAATTGCTGAATATCCACACCGAGCCGACATGCGCCCAAGGCAATCGCTACCCACTGATCGCTATGACTCAATGACAGATGTACATCCGACGGCCTGGAATTCGTGAGCGACCAGAGCTGGGGCGCAGACTGCGCACCGGATTGAAGGTACAGGCCAGCATAATCGCCGCCTAGTTCCGCCAAAGTACTGCGAACAAATGCGCGCGAGGCAACGAACTGCCGACGCCGATCGTCACTCTTCATCTGTTCAAACCGTTTCTGCTCCTGCACAGTCAAAACTGCAGGCGCCAATGCTTCGACCTGCGATACGATTTGGGAACACTTGCCGATGCGGATGTAGATCAATGCGCTACCATGCCAACGTTTGTGCTGACCTGAATAATCGCATGCTTTAGGAAAACTCACTATGCAAAAAGCTTTCATTACGCTGCTGTTCGCTCTGAGCTGCACCGTTTCCAGCGCCGCCGTCACGCAATCGACAGGCGCCTCTGAACGCATCATCGCCAGCGCTCCAGCTCAAGCTGATCTGCCCGCGGCGTTGGCCGACTTCGATCAGTACATCGCAGCCATTCAAGCGGAGTTTGACGTCCCGGGGATCGCCATCGCGATTGTTAAAGACGACGCGGTTGTCATGGCCAGAGGCTTTGGCAAGCGCCACATGGATCAGACTGATCCCGTTGATGAAAACACCCTGTTCGCAATTGCATCCAATACCAAGGCTTTCACTTCCGCGGCATTATCGATCCTCGCCGATCAAGGAAAAATCTCATTGGACGACCGGGTTATCGACCACCTGCCCTGGTTTCAAATGTCCGATCCGCACATAACCCGCGAAATGCGAATCCGTGACTTATTGTCGCATCGCAGCGGATTGGGCTTGGGTGCGGGTGATCTGTTGTTCTGGCCTGCAACCAGCTACAGCACCGAGGAGGTCGTGCGGCGCCTCAGGCACGTGCCTATAAAGACCAGCTTCCGAAACAACTATGCGTACGACAATATTCTTTACGCGGTTGCCCAATTGGTTATCGAAAAGGTCGCCGGGAAAAGTTATGCGGATTTTCTGCAGACCGAAATTTTTTCTGTCGTCGGCATGCCTGATACTCGAGTCAATTCGGACGCTCTACGCCAATCCGACACTAATATTGCAACCGGGCACGCCAAATTCGACTTCCGGGACTTACGCCCTGTTGCGCCAATGAGTTGGTCTAACAATTCCGCTGCGGGAGGCATTTACTCCAATGTAAGCGACATGGCGAAGTGGATGATGGTTCAATTGAATGCAGGCGTGATTGACTCAGGCAATGCGAGTAGTTCGAAACGGCTTTTCAGTGAAGAACGGCACGCGGCTATGTGGGAGGTCATTACGCCGATTGCAGTTCGCAAGAGCAAAATTCCCGAACTTGCAGCGGTTGCTCCCAATTTCATCGGTTATGGCGAAGGCTGGGTTTTAAGCGACTATCGAGGACGCAAAACCGTCGGCCATACGGGTGGTTGGCCGGGCATGGTGTCGCGCGTCACCTTGGTTCCCGACTTGAAACTTGGGGTGATCGTTCTGACCAATCAAGAATCCGGCGCTGCGTTCCACGCCGCCACCTTAAGAGTTCTCGATGCCTATCTAGATGGGCCGGAAACTGATTGGATTGCTGCATACAAGCAGGCGCTTGATTCTGGCAGCGAAGCCGCAAACACCGATTGGCAGAAGCACCTCGCTGCACGTAATCCAAAAGCCAAGCCGACCCTGAGTATGGACCGTTATGCGGGCATATATCGCGACAGCTGGTACGGCGATGTGAGCATTTCATATCAGGATAAAAAATTAGTCATTGCGTTTAATCGCACTGAGCAATTAGTCGGCGACTTGCAACATTGGCAAGGCAATTCTTTCCTTGTGCGCTGGCATGATCGCTCACTCAATGCAGATGCGTTTGCCAATTTCTACTTAGATGCTGACGGTCAAATAGAAGAGCTGCGACTGCAAGCAATTTCGCCGCTGACCGACTTCAGCTTCGACTTCCATGACTTGCGCCTGATCCCAACCGCAGCCGACTGAAGGCGTCATCTCACCCTATTTGTATAGGGAAATCTCACGTTTAATAGCGCCGCACGGGTTTACCGGCGGCGCCGATTACCGAACGCCACCATTGAATGGTTGGTGCTTAGTTCAATCACTGCCGTTGATTGCCCACCCGGGCGACCCACACCAGTGCAATAGCGATCACTGCAATCATGATCGGCATAATTAACTCAATGGGCCGGTAATACGCGAACGCGCCATTTACCGACAAATGCGCCATGCGTACGATCACACCGATCAAAGAAAGCAATAAAATCCAGAATGCCTCGGATTTTCTAAGGATCAAAAAGATGCAGCCTAAGGTTCCGGAGAACACCGCCACCGCAAAGGTCGACAGCGCCCAGACAGGGAGATCTTCATAGACTGCACGCTCGGTAGCACTCAGCTCAGCGAACATATACGCAGGCATAAGCAAGTGAGCCAGAAAGAGCGCTACACCCACT
Source organism: uncultured Gammaproteobacteria bacterium (assembly GCA_965368785.1). GTDB lineage: Bacteria > Pseudomonadota > Gammaproteobacteria > Xanthomonadales > Xanthomonadaceae > Silanimonas. The sequence goes on from CBDUOG010000019.1 coordinate 22,529, forward strand.
AAGTTCCAAATCAGCGCAGTTACTGCAATGAACAAATACCAGGTCGGTCGGGGGACACTCATACCAACCGCATTCCAAGCAGCGCGAAGCTGCCAGACTAGCAGAGCGACCTGGCAGCGTCGATCTGCTACTTTTTTCGTACCCCAAGTCCTCGGGGTCGGCCCCATTACTCACGCGGCGTGGCTCCGGCCGGGCCGCGCAGAACCCCGGCAAACAAAGCGCGGTGCCGGCCATTTCGGCCAAATTAACCGTCAAAATGACACCTAAGATGAATTTCTGGCCCCAAAACAGCCAAAACCCTTGCGCCAAGGCGCTGATCTAATTATAATTTCGCCTCTTTATTCAAGCCATTTAATGGGTGCCCCATGAAAGTCCTGTCGTCTTTGAAATCGGCAAAGACCCGTCACCGTGACTGCAAAGTTGTGCGTCGCCGTGGCAAGGTATTTGTGATTTGCAAATCTAATCCGCGATTCAAAGCACGTCAGCGCTAATCGGCGGATCAGAAACTCTTAAAAGCGCCGGCCCTGGGTCGGCGTTTTTTTATGTGCTATCGACGCTGAAAAGCACTCAGTGTTAGGCTTCCAGTATCAAATGGCATTGCGCCATTGTTCACAAGGAGTTGTCAGATGAAACTGTCCACTGTTTTTGCAGCCTGTTTAGTCATCTGCGTCGGAATTGCCACGACCCCGGCCTCCGCGGATCGCTTGCTGATTCAACGCGTTGAGAGCGCCGAAGGATTTGAACTGCCAAATCGCGGCCAGTCCATGACGGAAGTCGAGGCCAAGTTTGGCGCGCCGAGCAAAAAGCTCGCCCCGCGAGGTGGGCAATCTGCAGCGTGGCCGGTAATTCACCGCTGGGAATATCCAAACTTTATCGTCTATTTCGAAGATGACCGGGTTATTAGCGCGGTGCTGATCAAATCAGATGATTTAGAGCTGGGACCCAAACCGATCAAGGAATAAGCTGTCATGGCATTTCGATTTCCGGCGGAGTGGGAACCTCAGTCCGCTGTGCTTTTGGCGTGGCCGCACTCCGGCACCGATTGGGCCGAGCGACTTGAACAAGTCGAGACCACCTACGTCGCACTGGCGAGCGCTATAAGCCGCTACGCCACCGCGCTTATTTGTGTCGCTGATAGCGCATTACGAAAGCGCGCTCAAAACCTTCTGGAATCCAACGGCGCAGACCTGTCAGCGATTCAGTTCGTCCAAGTGGAGTATGACGATACGTGGTTGCGCGACTCAGGCCCGATCAGTCTGGTCGACGATCAACAATTCAAGCTTCTGGACTTTTGCTTCACGGGTTGGGGTGGCAAGTTTGAGGCATCCAAAGATGATGCACTGGTAAGCAACCTGATCAGAGCCAAACTGTTCCGCAACGCAGGCCATCAACGCATCGAATTTGCGCTCGAAGGCGGCGGTATTGAAACCGACGGCCAGGGCACTCTGCTGACCACCTGGGAATGCTTAAGTAAACGCCACCCCCAACTCACGCGCAACGAAATCAGCTGGCAGTTGGAAAATGCGCTGCTGCAAAAGCGCGTGCTCTGGCTCGACCATGGTTTCTTGCAAGGCGACGACACCGATGCGCATATTGATACCTTGGCCCGCTTCGCCAGCGTTAACCGGATTACCTATCAGGACTGTGACGACCCGTCCGACATTCATTATCAGCCGCTCAAAGCGATGGCCGCACAACTGGCCAGCCTGCGAACCAGTGACAACCAGCCTTACCACCTGTATCCGCTGCCGTGGGCACAGCCAATTATTGATGACGGGCGTAGGCTAGCTGCCTCGTATGCAAACTTTTTAATCATCAATGGCGCGGTTCTGGTACCCGCCTACGAAGATCGTGCCGATGCAGCGGCTGCAGCGATGCTGGGCAATGCATTTCCGAATCACACGGTCGTGCAAATCCCCTGCCGGCCACTCATTTGGCAAAATGGCAGTCTGCATTGCATTACGATGCAATTACCTGCGGGAGTTTTGAAATGAGCGCGCATCATTTATCGGTAGCTTTGATTCAGGAACACAATCAGGGCAATGCCGAAGAAAATTTACAGCGCATTGAGCAAAGAGTCGCCGAAGCTGCCAATGGTGGTGCACAACTCGTCGTGCTGCAGGAGTTGCACAATGGCCCGTATTTTTGTCAGTCACAAAGTGTTGACGAGTTCGACCGTGCCGAATCAATTCCGGGTGCGAGCACCGATCGACTCTCTTCGCTCGCCAAAAAACATAATGTGGTTTTGATCAGCTCCCTGTTTGAACGCCGTGCTCCGGGTCTGGCACATAACACCGCCGTTGTATTTGAGCGCGACGGTAGCATCGCTGGCATTTATCGCAAGATGCACATTCCGGACGATCCTGGATTCAATGAAAAGTTTTATTTCACTCCCGGCGATTTAGGCTTTCAACCGATCAAAACCTCGCTCGGCAAACTCGGCGTATTGGTCTGCTGGGATCAGTGGTATCCGGAGGCCGCGCGATTAATGGCATTGGCAGGGGCAGAAGTACTGATCTATCCAACTGCTATCGGCTGGGACCCTAACGATCAACAAGACGAAAAAGACCGTCAGCGACAAGCCTGGATATTAAGCCAGCGCGGTCATGCCATAGCCAATGGATTGCCAATCATTAGCTGCAACCGCACCGGCTTTGAAGCCTCGCCTATTGGCGGCTCGGGTATTCAATTCTGGGGCAGTAGCTTCGTCGCTGGACCCCAAGGTGAGTTGCTTGCTGAGGCAGGGACCGAAAGAGCCGAAGTGCTTTTTGCCACAGTTGACCTCAAGCGCGGTGAAGCGGTACGGCGCATCTGGCCGTTCTTGAGAGACCGCCGAATTGACGCCTACGGCGATTTGCTGAAGCGGTTTCGCGATTGAATAGCACCGATCTCCAAGTACGTGATGCGATCGAAAGTGATTTCGAGGCCATTACACGCATCTTTGCCTGGCAAGTGATCAACACTTGCAACAACTACGAGTACGATGCTCCGGACACAACAGAGATGCTTCGCCGTGCACAGCGGTATCGCGCGGCTGGATTTCCATTTCTGGTAGCGGTTAGTGACAATCAGGTACTAGGCTTTGCCTATGCCAATCAGTACCGGGCCCGACGGGGATATCGCTTTGTCTGCGAAAACTCAGTTTATGTCGAACCTCAATGGCAAGGCCGGGGGGTTGCCTCGGCGCTTCTGGCCGATTTAATTGAGCGCTGCAGAGCGATCGGCATGACTCAGATGATCGCGGTTATCGGCGACTCGGAGAATAACGCAAGCATCGCTCTTCATAAAAAATTTGGTTTTGTCGAAATCGCCCGATTCAAAAAAATTGGATTCAAGCACGAGCGCTGGCTCGATAACGTGCAAATGCAAAAAGCGCTCTAGGAAAGTTAGTGAACACTGATCGAATTGTTTCTCAGATTGCGCAGCATCCTGCGCTGATTAACCAGCCCCATGCCCTACTCCATCTGGAAAACTCCAGCGTGCTTATTCTTGGCACGGCACACGTATCGCAAAGTAGCGTCGATGCGGTGAAGTCGCTTATCGCATCAGGACATTTCACCCGGGTCGCGGTCGAGCTGGACAAGAATCGCCACCAGAGCCTGACTAACCCTGACGCCCTGCTGAAAACCGACTTGGTGCAGATCATCCGCGAAGGAAAAGCCGGGTTAATGGCAACTAATTTAGTTATGGCCTCGTATCAGCGCCGCCTAGCCGAACAATTGGGTGTGGAGCCCGGGGCAGAACTCAAAGCAGCAGCGCTTGATTCAGCGCAGCAAAAATTACCGCTTGATCTGATTGATCGCGATATCGCAACAACCTTTCGACGCGTTTGGCTGCGTCTAGGCTGGTGGAAGCGCTCGATGTTGGCCTCCGGAATTATGGGCAATTTGTTCGTGAGTGAAAAAGTCGCAGACGATGAAATCGAAAAGCTCAAACAGGGTGATATGTTGGAATCGAGCTTTTCTGAGTTCGCCGGTAGTCACCCCGGTTTGTATGCCGCATTAATCGACGAGCGCGACCAATACATGGCCGCGCACCTGCGTAAAATTTCTCAGCAAGAATCCGGCCCGGTACTCGCTGTGGTGGGTGCCGGTCATCTTGCCGGTATTCAAAAGTACATCGTTAACGATAAACGCGATCCCGATGCCGTCCTAGCAGAACTCAACAGCATCCCCGAAACCAGTGACATCCCTTGGTTCACCATTGTTCTTGCAAGCTTCTTAGTTGGCGGGTTTGCCTGGGGCTTTGCGCAGGGCGGCTTGAGCGTGGGTACACAGATGATTTTGAGCTGGATACTGATCACCGGCGCTGGCGGAGCGATCGGTTGCCTCGCAGCTGGCGGGCATCCGCTGAGTATCCTAGCCGCATTTATCAGCTCGCCCGTCACACCACTGCATCCGGCGCTGGGCTCGGGCATGGTCAGCGCGCTGGTTGAGGCGCGCATGCGCCGCCCGCAGTACGCCGAATTCCTTGCTCTTCGCGACGATGTCACGACGATTAAAGGCTGGTGGCGAAATCGCGTGTCGCGCACGCTACTCAACTTCTTCTTAACCAGCCTGGGAACGGCGATTGCGGTTTGGATCGCGGGAATCCAGCTGGTAACCCAGCTGGATTGATTCGCATCGACTAAGACGTTTGCTGCTGCACTTCTTCTTCCGATTTGAATAGCGACGCCAGCCAGACACTGAAGTCATCCAAAATCGCGTAGATAGTCGGCAGGAACAGCAGGCTTACTAGAGTCGAAAACATCAGACCGCCGACAATTGCGCGGGCCATCGGATCATACGCCGGGCCATCGCCGCCAATCTGCGTACCTTGCAGACACAAGGGCAGCATCGCCAGCACCGTTGTCCCCATGGTCATCAGAATCGGGCGCAGGCGCTCTTTGCTTCCTTCGATCAGCGCCCGGGTTCGATCCATGCCTTCGCGACGCAGATTATTAATGTGCTCGACCATCACAATCCCGTTGTTAACAACCACTCCCATTAGCACCAACATGCCAATACTGGCCACCAGCGTGAATGTGGTCCCGGTGAGTGCAAACAGCCAGAACACGCCCAGCATTGAAAAGAAAATGCTACTGAAGATCGCTACCGGGAAAACATAAGAATCAAATAATGCGGCCATCAATATATAAACGAGCGCCAGTGCAATTACGATATTCAATAACATCTGACTGCCAGCGTCTTCATTGCGCTGAAAGTCACCGCCAAGGCTGGTTCCGTAACCTTCAGGAAACGGGAAGGCTTCCAAAGTGGCCATGAGTTCCTTACGCGCATCGTCAGTGGTTACGTCCTCAGCCAGGTTGGCTTGAATGGTTAATGCGGTTCGGCGATTCTGTCGGAAAATCTGAGTGGAGCCGGCCTGCAAGTCGACTTGGACTAGCGACAGCAAGGGCACCCGCGAACCATCGCGCGCGGTGAGTGACAGGCTACCTAAATCATCCAAACTGAAATTTTCCGAACCCGCAAACCGCGCCCAAACGGGCACCTCCTGTTGGCCATTCCGGAATTCGCGGAGCGGTGTTCCGCGCAATGCGATACCGATATATTGCGCAACCTCCTGCGCCGAAAAACCATAGGAAGCCGCACGGTCACGATCGACCCGAACCTGCACCTCGGTACTGCTGTCACCGGTATCTACTCGCACATCGCGCAATTTCTCACTGCGTGCCAACAGCGGCACGATGTCATCAACCAGCTCGCGCAATCGTGTCGGCGAGTCGCCCTGGATGGACACTTGAATGCCGGTGTCACTTCCCGATCCGCCACCATTGTCATCGCCGAAGCCAACATCGGCCCGGGCCAGTTTCGGCATGCCTTCACGTATCAGTTCTTTTATCTTCGCCGGTTCAGGCACGTCGGCACCCTCAGTGCGCAGCGTGACCCACATCCCTGCCCAACCGCGCTCTGAGTACCACAGGTAGATTTGTTCAATCCCGAACTCTTCGCGTTTGGAGTCCAGATAACCTTCTACCTTGGCAATCTCTTCGGACATCTGGTCCAGACTATAGGCGCCTTTCCAATCGAAATACATTTCGATTTTGTTGCCGTCTTCTTCCTTAAACATGTCGTAGTCGACGAGCTGCATCGGGATAAAACTGAGCAATACGATGAGTGCTATACCACTCACCGATTTGGCGCGATGCGCCAGCGTCCACTGCAAGAACTTTGCGTACTTCTTGGTCAGGCTGGGCACAAATCCATGCTCGGTAGTCACCGATGGCGGTGTCTTTAGACGTGCCGAAATCATCGGTATCAGACTTACCGCAACCAGCCATGAAGACAGCAAAGCAATGGTGATGGTGATTGCCACGTGCGATAGGAAGATGCTGATCTGATTCGAATCGCCAAACAAATTCGGGACAAATACAATGATACTGGTCAAGGTGCCGGCACTGATCGCTAACTGCACACTGCGCGTTCCTTCAATTGCGCAACGATATGGATCGTTCGGATATTTCTCGCGCATTTGATAAATACTCTCGACCACCACGACCGAGTTATCAACCAGCATACCGATACCGAGCAACAGGCCCATCATGGAGAGGATATTCAGGGTGAGCCCGAACAGGCTCATCATACCCAGAGTAATCACAATACAAATCGGGATTGCCAGGGTAACCATCAAAGTGCTGGGCCAATGGCGCAAGAAATAAAACAACACCAACAAGGCAAATAAGGCGCCGATCACGCCTGCGTTAACCAGCTCATTGATCGAGCTGGTGACGCTATCAGCCTGATCATCAATGATATTGAACTGAATGCCTTGTAGTTCCGGGACTTTTCGTATCTGTTCAATCTCAGCCAATACGAGGGAGGAAACTTCAACCAGATTGGAATTGCGCTCACGCAAAATATCAATGCCAACGGCCGGTTGACCGTCGAGCCGACGCCCGTAATCAATGCGCTGTGGCTTAAACCGTATTTCCGCAATATCGCTTAACTTCAGCCCTGAAGTATTCAGAACCAGATTGCGCAATTCATTGAGATCACGAACCTCGCCAACCGGCTGCACTCGTAATCGTTGGTCGGCATCATCAATACTGCCGGCCGAGACGGAAAAGTTAACCGAACGCAACAACACCGACAATTCATTGAGCGACAGGTTATGCGCCGCAAGCCGCAGCGGATCAATAGCAACTTCTACTTCCGAAGGTGCTGCGCCGGAAATATCAACTCGCGCGACACCGGGTATGCGCTCCAGCCGGCGTTTAAATTGGCGATCAATGAGATCGTACTCTTTGCCAAAATCGCGACCCACCTGGGCGAAACGAATCCGCAGCAAAGGCTGATCATTCGGAGAAAATTTAAACACGAAGTATCGCTGCAAATCATCGGGCAGCTCAGACCGGATTGCATCCAGGCGATCGCGCGCTTCACTGGCGGTGATCTCAATATCCCGATTCCAGTCCGAGAACAACATAAATACATTGCCGCCATCACCGCGAGCCACCGAATTGAGGCGATCGATCCCCGGTAGCGTGGACAAAGCCTCTTCCACCGGCCGGATGATGGTTCGTTCAACTTCCTCCGGCGTTGACCCCGGATAAGGCAGGTCGACCAGAACGAACGGCACATTAAATTCGGGAAACTTTTCCAGTGGTAATTTAAATGCCGCAATTAAACCAATGACCAGCAGCGACACATAGAACATAACCGCGGTAACAGGCCGTTTCAGACTCAGCTCGGCAAGACTCATGAAACGTCTCCAACAGGCCGGGCACCGATCAGGGATATTTCCTTAATTCGATCACCTTCAGCCTTGTATGACTCATCACTGCGACGGTCCAGCACGTCATATACCAAAGGTATGACCAATAGTGTCAGGAACGTGGACACGGTCAACCCGCCAATAACGGTAAGCGCCATGGGTGCGCGCACTTCGGCGCCCTCCCCACCAAAAAATGCCAATGGCGCAAAACCAAACAGAGTTGTCATCGTGGTCATGATAATCGGCCTCAGGCGCGTTTCAGCCGCTTCCAATATGGCCTTGCGTTTCGGCACGCCATCCAGTCGCAGCTGGTTCACCTTATCGATCAGCACGATGGCATTTTTAACCACGATACCCACTAAAAGAATCAGCCCGATAAATACCACTACAGAAATTGTGTTGTTGCTCAACCACAACACTAATACTGCACCGACCATCGCCAGCGGGATCGTAAACAGAATGACGAATGGATGCAGCAAAGATTCGAACTGCGAAGCCATCACCAGATAAACCAGGAATATAGCCAATCCAAAAGCAAATAATAGCGAGTTGATCGAGGAACCCAGCTCCTCGCTTTGGCCGCCGAAGGCCAGCTGTATATCAACGCCGAGCGGATTGGCCTCAACCAGATCACGAATTTCTTCGATTGCACCGCCCAGATCAATACCTTGAAGGCTTGAAGAAATTACCGCCACACGAATCTGATCAACACGGTTGATCTCGCTCGGGCCGACGGTCTCCACGACTTCTGCAACCGCTGAAAGCGGTACCGGTCGATCACTCATCGGGTTGATAATCAGATTGCGTATCTGCTCAATGTTATTGCGGTCTGACTCCTTCGCCCGAACCAGCACATCAATTTTCCGGTCACGGAAACTGTAGCGCGTTGCGACTTCTCCGCGAACCTTACGCACGACTTGATCAGCAATTTGACGCGTCGTGAGACCGAAAGCGGCGGCACGTTCTTGATCAAATAAAATCTGAATTTCGGGAGTGCCCTGCTCAACCGACGACTTTACGTCAACGAAATGATCCGAGCCGGCCATCAGTGAAGTCAATCGTCCCGCCGCGCGCTCAATCGATGCCAGATCCTGGCCCCGAAGTTCAATTTCCAATGGCGTCGCCAGGCTAAATAACTCCGGCCGACCGAACTTGACCTCGGCATCATTAAATTCACCCGCCGTATTACGAAACGCTTCGGTTAAATCAGCTTCATTTTTACGGCTATAGCGTTCGCCGAGAACCACGCTGAGCTTAGCAATATTCTCACCGGACTCCGTCGGACTGGCATCAAGGCGAGAACCCGTACCACTGACGCCGTACAAAGTCTGAATACGCTCATCGTCGCGATGGGTTCCCTGAATCGAACGCACCACCGAATCGGTGTCGCGCAGTTGCGTACCCGGCGGCAGCTTGATCGTCATGTCAAACCGGTCCTGCGCCATCTGCGGAATCATATCCGTGCCTAGGGTCGTTGCGACATATGCAGACAGGACAAAAGCCAGCGCGGCAAAACTCAAGATGGGTGCCGGGGTGCTCAATGCTTTAGGCAATGCGCGGTGATAGTAACTGGCAAGTATGTCGTAGGGCTTGAGTAAAATACTGCCGATAAACAGCAATAGACCACCGCCATACCGTGCCAGGCGCTGCCACAGCCAGGACCCGACCATAACCGTAAAGCGCGCAACAATCGGTGTGACAAACGTGAGGAATACAACTATTAGACCTATCGAGCCCACTAGAATATTGAGCGGTGCAAGCAATGCGAAAACTAACCATTTGACCGGTGTCGGCCACGGGCGTCGCAAAGCCGCCATCACAAAGTTTTGTGTTGCAAGCCATGCGCTGCTGTAAACCGGTGGTGCATCGGCATCCGGGCTTGCGGCGAAGGCCATCGGCGAATCCGCTTTCAAGGAACTGAGCATTGGAATTAGGCTCAATGACACAACCAGAGAAATCATCAACGCAATCGAAATCGTCAATGCCTGATCGGTAAATAACTGCCCGGCAATTCCTTCCACAAATATTAAGGGCAAGAACACCGCGACCATCGTCAGAGTCGATGCGACAACCGGCATTGCCACCTCTTTGGTGCCGAGAATGGTCGATTGCAGTATGCCCAGGCCGCGCTCGCGCGCCTTGGCAATCGACTCCAACACCACGATCGAATCATCCACTACCATGCCCGTAGCCAATGCCAGACCGGCCAGCGACATGACGTTCAAACTCAGACCGAACTTGTCCATAAAAAACAAAGTCGCGATGATTGATACCGGCAACGAGAGCCCGATTACAAACGTGCTCCAACCGTCGCGCAAAAAGAAGAAAATGATCAAAATCGCCAGTAAGCCACCATAGAGCGCTTCAGTCCGAACTTCTTCCAGCGCATTGCTGATGAAAATCGCCTGATCTTCCACCGTCTGCAGTTTGAAACCATCAATCAAATATTCACCCGGCTTCAAGGGCGCCGCTTGTTCGGCCCCTTCAGCAGGCTCTGAGCCAGGCTCTTGGCGACTCGGCCGCTTTTGCATTGAAGCCAGCGCACGACGCACTGACTCGGCCACACTAACCGTATTGGAATCACCTTCTTTATAGATCGACAACTCGACCGCTTCGTTACCCGACACCCGGATAATCGCTTCGCGTT
>CBDUOG010000020.1:0-31447 GCA_965368785.1 uncultured Gammaproteobacteria bacterium
GCTGCAGGACTTTTTTGACTACAACCAGTTCTTAGATTTGGCCGATGATTTGCTGCGTGATATGGACCTAGAGGGTGTGTTTCAAATCGCCAGCTTTCACCCGGATTACCAATTCGCCGGTGCGGATCAGAATGACCCGGCTAATTACAGCAATCGCAGCCCTTATCCGATGTTGCATATATTGCGCGAGGCGCAGCTCGAAGAAGTAATTGAAACGTATCCGGATGTTGAAGTCATACCCGAGCGCAATATCAACTTGTTGCGCTCTATGGGTCTGCAGAAAATGACCGAGATGCTCGATCGCTGCGATGGCGAAACGTCTAAACCTGAACCTGAGTAACCACACCCAGAACGGCCGCAAAGTGGCAGGTGCTGCCGGCCAAAACGAAAAGGTGCCAGATGCTGTGGGCGTAGGGCATGCGCTTGCTGAGATAAAAAATGCAGCCCACGGTATAAGCGACGCCACCGGCGAGAAGCCACAAAAGAACGGTATCGGACAGCGCAGCAACCAGCGGTTTGGCGATGATCAGCGCAACCCAGCCCATGCCGATGTACATCAGCGTCGACAGTTTCTTGAAACGGCCCGTATAAAATAATTTAAACACAACGCCGCTCAATGCCAGTGTCCAGACCACTGCGAACAAAGGCCAGCCCCAGTCTGCGCGCAGGCTCACCAACGCAAACGGCGTGTAGGTACCCGCAATCAGCAGGTAGATTGCGCAATGGTCCAGGACTTTGAGCTTTTGCTTCAAGCCTTCAAAGGGAATGGCGTGGTAAAGCGTCGATGCGCTGTACAGCAGAATCAGAGCGAACACGAAAATCGCACCGCTGACGATTTGCCAGACATCACCGGATATCGCGGCTAGCGTCATCAGTACCGCACCGGCACCGATGCTCGCCACGGCGCCGAGGCCATGGGTGATTGCATTGACGATTTCTTCGCGGTGGTGGCTCACGCAGAACCTCTATTGAACGGTTTAAGGCATTGTACGCGCGAATGGCGGTCAGTTTAGGCTTCACTCTGAACCAAATGAACCGATGTATTCAGTTAGTGCGCCTGTCTAGCTGATCCTGCTAGTTAAATTTCTCCGGTCGAAGCACTTCCACCTCACTGGTGTACATAATCATGCCGTAATTGTCGTAGTAGTTGGCTTGTAGGTGCTGGGTGATTTTGTCGGCGGTTTCTTCGTCGCATACCACCTCGATGCGGATATTGCTCGCCGCCTCCCAGTTCGCCTGGCGCATGCCACGACTGCCCCGGCCACGCGCGTCGGTAACGGTATGGCCTTTGGCGCCGAGACCTTCGATATCACGCAGCAAGGTGCGCTCTAAGGCTGCCTCGGTGATGATGGTCAGAAGTTTGCGCATATTGGGCTTGTCTGAGTTCATCGCTTAGCCTCCAAAAAGGGCATGGGCTTTTCGCGCCAATGCGTAATACAAGGGTATGCCGATAAGCACGTTAAACGGGAAGGTGACACCCAGCGCGGCGGCCAATGACAGGGTCGGGTTGGCTTCCGGCACGGAAATTCGCATCGCTGCCGGCACGGCGATATACGACGCACTTGCGGCCAAAATGGCCAGCATCGCGGTTCCGCCCACAGACAGCCCCATCAGCAGGGCCAGAGCGGTGCCTACGAGGGCGGAAAATAGCGGCATGGCGACTGCAAACACCAGTAGGAATAGCCCGTGTTGGCGCAAGCTGCCAAATTGAGCGGCGGTGATCAGACCCATCTCTAACAGGAAGATCGCCAGAATCCCTTTAAACAGATCAAAGAACAGCGGTGCGATTGAGCCCAGATTTTCCGGGCCGGACGCCCAGCCGATAAGCAGGCCGCCGAGCAGCAGCATAATGCCTTTACCGAGAAATACTTCATGGGTAACGGTCGCCCATTGTGTTTTGCGGCTCAGGCCGCGGGCCAACACGATACCGATCAGGATTGCGGGTACTTCAAGCATCACCAGCAGCAAGGGCATATGCGCTTCAAAGCTGATCATTTGCGTGCCAAAGTAGGCCACTGCTACGGCGTACGTACCAACGCTGACCGAGCCGTAGTGCGCTGCGATCGATGCCGAGTCTGCGCGTTTGAGTTTGCCCAAGCCGCGCAATACCGGATAAGCCGCCAGCGGTAAGAATAGTCCCATGCCAATCACCATCAGCATCTGTGGCAGGAGGTTGCCAAAGGGCTGTTTGGCTAGCTCAACGCCGCCCTTAAGGCCGATGGCAATAAGCAACAGCATGCTCACGAATTCGTAGATCGCCGAAGGCAGGCGCAATTCAGAGCGCAGCAGGCCGGCAATCAGCCCAAAAAGGAAAAATAGAATGATCGGGTCAATGGCTGTCATGCCAGCATTCTATTCGTTTTTCTTCGTCGTGATTGTGCTGGGTCGAATTGAGATAGCTCATCCTTGCGCATTCCGAATACTGGTCAAGAACACAGCGGCAATCTAAACTCGTGCTTTGCAATGGAGAATTATATGAAAGCTTTTGTTTTGGCTGCGGCCGTATTGATCTTGTCGGCCTGCGCCGTATCGCCTCCGCCTAAGGCGAATGTTGAGAAAGCCTCCAATGCAAATGCCAGTCTCGACTCCGAACGTGAGTTAGCCGCTAATATCTTGCATATGCTCCTGGCCAAGCGTGGGCCGGGCATGATGTGTCTGCAAGAAGGCTATGCCGCGTGCTTTGATCAAACACAAGAGGACTGCTTGGCTGAGCTTGCCGGTTATTCGCCTGCCTGCGCTGATCTGGCCAAAGTAAAATCGGATGCCGCGAGCAAAGAAGATGCGGCACACGTGATGGGCGAAGCATATGGCGCATGCGTCATCGGCAAGCAACTCGCGGCACATATCGAACAGGTAGACGAAATCGGTAGCTGCATGGAGGGTGTCAATTTTGACCAGACCACGGCGATGGAAGCGATGTTGGGCAGTGAATCCAAATAGGATTTAAATCAACGATGCTTATGCGTTTACGTATCGGGCTATCTGCTGTGTTCGCCGCTATGTTGTTGCTTGCAGGAACGGGTCTCCACGCAGGTTCGACCGCAGCGCGCATGGCTCCGGACGCTGCAAGCCCAGCCTTGGTCGAACAACTACGCTTCTGGGAGTCCGAAGGGGTGGCTGCATTATGTGCCGTCCCCGAGTACGCAGCGTGTGCCGAATTGAGTCTGGCCGCATGCGTAGACAATTTGCAGCCGCACGCCTTTAAGTGTGCAGCCAATGCAATGGATCATGTGGTGCAGTACGTGCCGGAGCAGGAACATCAGCCCGGACAGATGATGCTGCAGACAATTGCTTGTCTGAACAGCTGGCATTTAGCTCAACGCACGCAGGCCTTAGACGAGGCGCGGCAATGTATGAGTCAGGTCGATTTTCGGCAAAGCCCGGAACTGTCCGGGCGTTGGCAAGGCGGCGCCGACTAGTATTCAGCGCAGATTTTTTACACCTCAAGCGTTGCTAGATCGCCTTTCTCTTCAAGCCAGGCTTTACGATCGCTGGCGCGCTTCTTATTGAGCAGCATGTCCATCAGCGCCGATGTCGTCTCCGGGTCATCGATGGTGAGTTGAACCAGGCGTCGGGTGTCCGGGTGAACCGCCGATTCGCGCAGCTGCGACGGATTCATCTCGCCCAGACCTTTGAATCGGGTGACGTTTAGCTGGCCGCGAATTTTTTCTTTTTCTATGCGCTCCAACAAGATGCGTTTTTCTTCTTCGTCGAGGGCGTAAAAAACCTGCTTGCCGATATCGATACGAAAAAGCGGCGGCATGGCGACAAAAATGTGGCCAGCCTCGACCAATGCCGGAAAATGTTTCAAAAATAATGCGGACAGCAAGGTCGCAATATGCAGGCCGTCCGAGTCGGCGTCAGCCAGAACAATGACCTTGCCGTAGCGCAGACCACTGATGTCATCTGAGCCCGGGTCACAGCCGATGGCGACGGCCAGATCATGTACTTCCTGTGAGCCCAGTACGCTGGTTGACGCAACCTCCCAGGTGTTCAGGATTTTTCCGCGCAGCGGCATGATCGCTTGAAAATCTTTATCGCGCGCCTGTTTCGCCGAACCACCGGCGGAGTCACCTTCGACCAGAAACAATTCGGTGCGACCCAGATCCTGCGACATGCAGTCGGCAAGTTTTCCGGGCAGGGCCGGGCCTTGCGTGATTTTTTTTCGTACAACCTGCTTCTCAGTTTTTAACCGGGACTGGGCACGACTGATTGCCAGTTGCGCAATGGATTCGCCGACCTCCACGTTCTGGTTTAACCACAGCGAAAATGCGTCGTGACTGGCATTTTCGACAAACGCCGCTGCCTGTCGCGATGACAGTCGTTCTTTGGTCTGCCCGCTAAATTGCGGGTCGCTCATCTTGATGGATAAGACGTAGCTGATCCGGTCCCACACGTCTTCGGGCGCGATTTTTACGCCGCGCGGCAACAAGTTTCGAAAATCACAGAACTCGCGTAGTGCGTCGGTCAGGCCGCTGCGCAGCCCGTTAACGTGGGTGCCGCCTTGCGCGGTGGGGATCAGGTTCACGTAGCTTTCCTGTACCAGCTCGCCCTCAGGCATCCAGGCTAAAGCCCAATCTACTGCTTCGCCTTCTTTGCTCAGGGTGCCCATGAATAAATTGGCAGGCAATAGCTCCCAGTCGGCTAAGGCGCCGCGCAAATAGTCGCGCAAACCATCTTCATAGAACCATTCGTTGCGCTCTCCGCTACTTTCTTCAAACAGTTTGACCGTCAATCCCGGGCACAAAACGGCCTTGGCGCGCAGATTGTGGCGCAGCGCTTTTGCGGAAATTTTCGGGCTGTCAAAATAGCTGGTTTCGGGCCAGAAGCGTACGCGCGTGCCGGTATTTCGTTTGCCGACGGTACCAATGGATTTCAGTGGCCGAACCCGATCACCGTGGCTGAATTCCATTTCAAACTCTTCACCATCGCGCTTGATTCCAACAATCACTTTGCTGGACAGCGCGTTGACCACGGACACGCCGACACCGTGCAGGCCGCCGGAGAATGTGTAATTTTTACTACTGAACTTACCGCCGGCATGCAAACGGGTCATGATCAGCTCAACGCCCGGGATTTTTTCTTCCGGGTGAATATCGACAGGCATACCCCGACCGTCATCAATAACTTCACAACTACCGTCGCTGAAAAGCGTGACTTCAATGGTTTTGGCATGGCCAGCCAGGGCCTCATCAACCGAGTTGTCCACGACTTCCTGCGCCAGATGGTTCGGGCGGCTGGTGTCGGTGTACATGCCGGGTCGGCGTTTAACCGGGTCCAGGCCGGAAAGGACTTCAATATCGGCGGCGTTATAGCGAGAACTCATGGATTTAGCGGGTTTCCAGATATTTTTGGAGGCAAGATTGCAGGCTGCTGAGCATGGGCTGCCGGAGAGAATCGGTCAAGACTTGCATTGACACTCGCGGTGGAGCCGCAATGAGGCTAAAATATCGCTTTCCAGCCAAGTGCATTTCATGACACCTCTGATTTTCGTCACCGGCGGCGTGGTCTCTTCCTTAGGGAAGGGGATTGCGGCCGCCTCTCTTGCGGCCATTTTGGAAGCACGCGGTCTGCGCGTCACCATGATGAAGCTCGATCCCTACATTAATGTCGATCCGGGCACGATGAGTCCGTTCCAGCACGGCGAGGTCTATGTGACCGACGATGGTGCGGAAACGGATTTGGATCTGGGCCATTACGAGCGGTTCATCCGCACTCACTTGACCCGTAAGAACTCGGTGACCACCGGACGTATTTACGAAAATGTGATCCGTAAGGAGCGTCGCGGCGACTATCTGGGCGCCACCGTTCAGGTGATTCCGCACATTACCGACGAAATTAAGCGCTGCATCGACGCTGCTACCGAAGGCTTTGATATTGCCCTGGTCGAAATTGGCGGCACGGTCGGCGATATTGAATCGCTGCCATTTCTCGAAGCGATTCGTCAGATACGTACCGAGCGGGGTCCCGAATTTGCATTGTTTATGCACTTGACCTTGGTGCCGTATATCGCGGCAGCCGGCGAGTTAAAAACCAAGCCAACCCAGCACTCGGTGAAAGAGCTTCGCTCGATTGGTATCCAGCCTGACGTTCTTATTTGCCGCAGCGAACAGCCGCTTCCAGAAGGTGAGCGACGTAAAATTGCGCTGTTTACCAACGTGCCGGAGCGCGCGGTTATTTCTGCGGTTGATCTGGATAACATCTATAAGATTCCGGGTTGGTTGCATGCGCAAAAGCTCGATCAAATCGTTGTTGATGCCCTGCGTTTGGGCGATAAAGTTAAAGAAGCCGATTTGTCTGAGTGGGAAGCCGTGGTCGATGCCACCAGCCATCCGGTCGATGAAGTGACGGTTGCTGTGGTCGGTAAGTACATCGATCATCAGGATGCCTACAAGTCGATTGCCGAAGCGCTCAAACACGGTGGTTTGCGTCAGCGTACAAAAGTCACACTGAAGTGGCTTGAGTCCGAGCAAATTGAAAATGAGGGCGTAGGCGCATTGCAGGATGTGCATGCCATCTTGGTGCCCGGTGGATTCGGTGACCGCGGTTTCGAAGGCAAAATTGCGACGGTTCGCTATGCACGCGAAAACAATATTCCGTATTTCGGCATTTGCTACGGCATGCAAGCAGCCGTGGTTGATTACGCGCGACATGTGGCTGGCCTAGAGGGCGCAAACACGACCGAAAATAAGCGCCCGACGCCGCATCCGGTAATCGGCTTAATTACTGAGTGGCGCACAACCACCGGTGAAAAAGAATTGCGCAGCGAGGATTCGGATCTGGGCGGTACCATGCGTCTGGGTGCGCAAGAATGCCGTCTCAAGCCGGGCACACGCTCACGCGATCTGTATGGCAAAGATGTGATCTTCGAGCGTCACCGCCACCGTTTTGAGTTTAATAATCGTTATCGCACGCAGCTTGAAGAAGCGGGCTTGGTAATCGCAGGCAAGTCAATGGACGACCTTCTGGTTGAGGTCGTTGAGGTGCCCAATCATCCGTGGTTTGTGGCCTGTCAGTTTCATCCGGAATTCACATCGACGCCGCGCGACGGTCACCCATTGTTCGTCGGGTTTATTCGCGCTGCTCGCGAGCAAAAGGCCGGCGGCAAATTATTGAGGGAAGCACGCGCATGAAGTTAGCCGGATTTGACGTTGGACTAGATAAGCCGCTGTTCCTGATTGCTGGTCCGTGCGTGATCGAGTCATTGCAATTACAGATGGATACCGCCGGCAAGCTCAAGGAAATCTGCGGCAAGCTAGGCGTGCCGCTTATTTTCAAATCGAGTTTCGACAAAGCCAATCGCACATCGCTGAGCGGCTTTCGTGGGCCGGGCATGGAAGAAGGCCTGAAGATCCTCGAGCAGGTCAAAAAGCAGATTGGCGTGCCGGTCTTGACCGATGTGCATGAATACACGCCGATGGATGAAGTCGCAGCGGTCGTCGATGTGCTGCAGACCCCGGCATTTTTGTGCCGGCAGACCGACTTCATTCAAAAGGTATGCGCAGCAGGTAAGCCGGTCAACGTGAAGAAAGGTCAGTTCTTGTCCCCGTGGGAAATGAAGCATGTGGCCGAAAAGGCGCTGGCTACCGGTAACCCGGGCATTATGGTGTGTGAGCGCGGCGCCAGTTTCGGTTACAACAATCTGGTGTCGGATATGCGTTCGCTGGCGGTTATGCGCGACACCGGCTGTCCCGTGGTGTTTGATGCCACGCATTCGGTGCAATTGCCCGGCGGTGCCGGTGGCAAATCCGGTGGCCAGCGCGAGTTCGTTCCGGTCTTGGCACGCGCCGCAGTTGCGGTGGGTATTTCCGGCTTATTCGCCGAAACCCATCCCGACCCGAGCAAGGCGCTGTCTGATGGACCCAATGCCTGGCCGCTTGATCAAATGGCCAACTTGCTTGAGAGCTTGGTGGAGATTGATCAGCTGGTGAAAAAGCAAATGAAGCGGGACGGCGTGATATGAAACCCGGCTGCTTGTTGCCGGTCTTTCTGATGATGATTCCGGCGTTTAGCACGGCCGCAGAAATTTCTGGTAACCCGGCACCGGAAGTTCAGCAAATCGCTGAAGACGGTCCGAGCGAACAATATGCTGAGCTTTATGCTGAGATGCAAAAAATGGATGTTTGCATGAGTGAACATCTTCTCGGTATGCGCGGAGAAGCAGCGGAAACGCTTCGCGTGCAGTTTGATCAATGGCTAGCCTCGCCTGAGGCGAACAAAGCGCTTTCGGCATACCGGGATTGGTTACTGCCCTTTGTCGTATCCGATGCCGTTCGTCAATCCTTAGTCGCGCCGATCGAAAACGAACAGTTATACGATCGACTAAACGGGGTGCTGAATTGGAGCTGCAGGAGCTTTGATCGCAATTATAGCGACGGGGAAAATCCTTGGGGCATGGCCTTCTCCAGTGTTGAGAACATCATGACCGATTCTGGCTGTTCGTCGCTCGCGAAATTAACTCAGCTTTATGCACAGCTGCGGTTTGTGCATGTTACTCATCCCAGAATGCTGGCGGAGTGTCCGCTGAGCTCACAAACTCAATTTTTGATGCAAAAGGTAAATGATGAATATCTCCAAAATCCACGCCCGTGAAATTCTCGACTCGCGCGGTAATCCCACGCTTGAGGCCGAAGTCACGCTGAGCAGCGGTCATATGGGTCGCGCTGCCGTGCCGTCGGGTGCATCCACCGGCACCAAAGAAGCGGTTGAGCTGCGCGATGGCGACAAGAGTCGGTATTTGGGTAAGGGTGTTCAGAATGCAGTAGAGAACGTCAACACCACCATTGCCACCGCTTTGCACGGTATGGATGCGAGTGATCAAGTTGCCATCGATCAACGCATGATTCAGCTTGATGGCACGGAAAACAAAGGACGCCTCGGCGCCAATGCCTTGCTGGGTGTTTCGCTGGCCAATGCGCACGCGGTAGCCGCGGCCAAGGGCATGCCCCTGTGGAAACACTTAGTTGGTGATCGCAAAGTGATTTTGCCTCTGCCGATGATGAATATCATTAACGGTGGCGCGCATGCGGATAACAATGTGGACTTGCAGGAGTTTATGATTCTGCCGGTCGGCTTCGATCGATTCAGTGAAGCCTTGCGCGCGGGCACCGAAGTTTTCCATGCGCTTAAGTCGGTACTTAAGAGTCGCGGTCTGAATACTGCCGTGGGTGACGAAGGCGGCTTTGCGCCAGATCTTAAATCCAATGAAGAAGCGCTTGAAACCATTCTCGAAGCAATCGGAAAAGCCGGCTATCACGCAGGCGAAGATATTCTCTTAGGCTTGGATGTTGCCTCGTCAGAGTTCTACGACAACGGCAAATACAATCTGGTCGGCGAGGGTAAGCGCCTGAGTTCGGAGCAGTTCGTGGAATTCCTGGCCGGTTGGTCGCGCGAGTACCCGATCATTTCCATTGAAGACGGCATGAGTGAGCACGACTGGGAGGGTTGGAAACAGTTGACTCAGGCTATCGGTAATAAAGTGCAGCTGGTTGGCGACGATCTGTTTGTCACCAATCCGAAAATTTTCAAGCAGGGCATTGAGCAATCCGTTGCTAACTCGATCCTGATCAAGGTCAATCAGATTGGCACATTGACGGAAACGCTTGAAGCGATAGCCATGGCCGAGCGGGCCAATTATTCAGCGGTCGTTTCGCATCGTTCCGGTGAAACCGAGGACACAACGATTGCGGACATCGCAGTGGCTACTACGGCTTCGCAAATCAAGACCGGTTCGCTGTGCCGCTCCGACCGTGTAGCCAAGTACAACCAATTGTTGCGCATTGAAGAGGCATTAGGCAGCAGTGCGCTTTATGCTGGCAGTAATGCTTTCGCTCATTTAAAAGGTTAGTAGAGTTGCTATGCGCCGTTGGTGGCCGCACATCGCCTTGTTAATTGTGATCGTGCTATTGCTGGCGCGATTTCAGTGGGGCGAGGGTGGGCGCACACAATTAGTTGAACTGCGCGAGCGGGTCAGTGAACAGCACGAGGTGAATGCGGAGCTGCAGTTGCGTAATGATGCATTGCTGGCCGAAGTTCGCGATTTGAAGGAAGGTGAGGACGCTTTGGAAGAACGTGCTCGCAGTGAATTGGGTATGATCAAACCGGGCGAGACGTTTTACCGCGTCCTCGAAGATAAGCCGTCTGCAGAAAAGGATTCTCAATGACATGGGTGGTGGTTCCAGCAGCTGGGAGGGGCACCCGTCTGGGCAGCGAAACGCCCAAGCAGTACTTAAATGTTTTAGGCCAACCTATGATCGAGCGCACCTTGCGTGCGTTGCTTTCGCACCCGCAAATTGATGGGGTCGTTGTCGCGATCGCACGCGACGATTCGTATTGGCCCGGTTGGCGCGAATTTGAAGGAAAACCGGTAATTACCTGTATCGGTGGCGGTGAGCGTGCCGAGTCGGTGCTGTCGGGACTGCGTGCATTGCCGCAAACTGTGCATGAAGAAGAATGGGTGCTAGTTCACGATGCGGCGCGCCCGTGCTTGAGCGCATTGGATTTGACGCGTTTGTTGGCCGTGGCGCAGCTTGAGCCAGTCGGTGCGATCCTCGCTGCTCCGGTACGTGACACGGTGAAGCGGGCGGATACTGACAGCCATATCAGTGGAACCGAGTCACGTGATGCTTTATGGCGCGCATTTACACCGCAGTGTTTTCGCCGCGGCAGTTTAATTCGCGCCATCGAAAGCGCGTTGCGCCAGGGCTTTTCGGTTACCGATGAGGCGCAGGCGATGGAGCGGCTTGGCTTAAAGCCACGACTGGTACCGGGTAGCGAGGACAATATAAAGATAACGAGCGCTTCTGATTTGATGTTGGCTGAATTCATACTGTCACGCACATGAGTATTCGAATTGGACAAGGCATCGATGTGCACGCGTTTGCTGAAGGTGACCACCTGATGCTGGGCGGCGTGCGTGTGGCGCATAAGCGTGGTGTGGCGGCACACTCCGATGGTGATGTGCTGATTCATGCACTATGCGATGCGATATTCGGCGCGCTCGCTATGGGTGATATCGGTAGACACTTTCCGCCCAGTGACCCGAAGTATAAAGACGCGCCGAGCTCGCATTTTCTGCAACGCAGCTGCGCTTTAATGCGTGAACGCGGTTATGAAATCGGTAATGTCGATGCAACGCTGATCTGTGAGCAACCTAAGATAACTCCGCAGGTCGAGGCAATCATTAAGTCCCTGGCGAAAATTATGAGCGTTGATAAAAAACGCATCAGCGTTAAAGCGACCACTACCGAGAAATTGGGTCTCACCGGACGTGAAGAGGGTATTGCCGCGATGGTGGTTGCCCTGTTGGAATCTAATTAATGAATCTTGATTTACCCAGGGCCTTTGGCGCGCCCGCGCTAACGGGTCTGATGCGTCAGCAGGCAGAAGACTTTCGAGTCGAAGAGCTGGATGCGTTTGAACCCAGTGGTGAGGGCGAGCATTTACTGCTGCGCATCGAAAAACGCAATTTAAATACCAATGACGTCGTTGAGAAACTTGCGCGCTGGGCAGGTATCAGGTCGATGGGTATCGGCTTTGCCGGAATGAAAGACAGAGTGGGCGTGACAGTGCAGCGTTTTACGGTGCATTTACCCAAACGCATTGCACCGGATATTTCGGCTTTGAACTCCGACAAGATCACCGTATTGGAGCACGCATGGCATGCGCGAAAGCTGCCGCGTGGTGCGCTTAAGGGCAATCGCTTTATCCTCACATTGCGCGATGTTCAGGGCAGTCCGGAGGCATTAGCGGAGCGCCTGCAACAAATTACATCTCGCGGTATTCCTAATTTTTTCGGCGAGCAGCGATTTGGCCGCGGCGGCGCCAATGTAGATGCGGCACTACGAATGTTTGCCGGTGAACGGGTCAAGCGGGAAAAGCGATCCATTTATTTATCGGCAGCTCGATCCCACCTGTTCAATGAAGTGCTTATTGCCCGGGTTAAAGCGGGAAATTGGGATCGGGGAATGGACGGCGAAGTGTGGATGCTTGACGGAAGCCATAGCGTATTTGGCCCTGAGCCGTTTAGTGATGAGTTGAAACGCCGTCTCGGCGAATTCGACATTCATCCGACCGGCCCCATGTGGGGCGAAGGGGAGTTGCGTTCGCAAGGCGTGTGTCAGGAATTGGAGTTGGCCGTACTTTCGGGCTTTAGCGAACTTAGGCAAGGCCTCGAAGGTGCACGGCTCAAGCAGGAAAGACGGGCATCGCGTATCCCGGTGTTTGAGCTGCAGAGCAAATGGCTGGAATGCGGTAATTGCATGCTTACCTTCGCGCTGCCTTCAGGAGCGTATGCCACTCGGGTCCTGGCAGAGATTGGTGATCTGGAGTGAGAGATATCACGATTGTGTGATGTGCTCGCGATTCAAATACGACGTCCCGACTTGAGTCGCGCATTTGTTCGGCGTAGGGTGGTCTTGCCGACATCTAAAATCGGTCGGCAAGGAGAGATCTATGAAACGTATCGCTCTGGTTTGTTGCCTAAGTTCGGGCGCTCTGATGCTCGCTGCGTGTGCGAGCACTCAATCATCGCTAAGTAGTGATCAACGCATATCTGGCTCGCTGGAGACCACGCAAGTGGTCAATGAGGGTTACGTTGCTGCTGTGGAGCGTGAAGCCCGCAAACGCGGTGTCGATGTCACTTGGGTTAACCCTCCAACCAATAGGGTTACGCGACCAAAAAAAAATGGTGAATAATCTAGGGAATCGCAGTTTCAGTGCTTAGCGATTTTTTAGGAGCACCAATACCGCACCGGTTCCACCCAGATTCGCCGGTGCGGAGCAAAACGCCAGGACCGAAGATCGTTGGCGAAGGCTTTGATCGACCATATATTTGATCACCGGGCCGGCCTCCGAGCGTAGGCCTTTGCCGTGAATAATGAGCACACAACGGTGCCCGATTTCGGCACACTCTTTAAAAAACGTCTTTAGCGATTTTTGCGCCTGGGCCAGGGGCATTCCATGTAAGTCGAGCTCATCCTCAATGGAAAACTCTGCGTTCTTAAGGCGTCGAAATAGCTTGGGTGACAGTTCTTCGCGCCGGTAACTTAGCGACTCGCCACTTTGGGCGGCGATATCCTGGATGCTGACCCGGCCCATTTCCAAAAGCGCATCCGCCTCGTCGGCTTCATGCATCCGTGCACGCGGCTTGGGCGGGGAAGGCCTGATCGGCTCGTCTACGCGGATGCGACGAACCGGCCCGATCGCTTCGCGGAACAGTTCGACGTCCTCAGCCTCCGGCGATTTCGGTGATTTGGGCTTCATTGTGCATAGCCTAAGTGAAAAACAGTCGGTTTCCCATTCGAACCGACCCGGCAATCCGCTATCATTAAGCAAGCAGAGTTTGGAACAGATATGCGCGTATTAGTAAGTAACGATGATGGTGTCGACGCACCGGGCATTCGCTGTTTGGCAGCAGGCTTAAGAAAAGCAGGGCACGAAGTAATCGTGGTAGCTCCAGACCGTGATCGCAGCGGCGCCAGCAACTCGCTTACGCTGGATATGCCGGTTCGGGTAAAGCAACTCGGCGAAGGCGAATTCAGTGTTGCCGGCACGCCGACCGACTGCGTGCATCTGGCGCTTGCCGGCATGCTGGAAATTGATCCGGACATCGTCGTATCCGGTATTAATAATTTCGCCAACATGGGCGATGATGTCATCTATTCAGGTACCGTCGCTGCGGCCATGGAGGGGCGTTTTTTAGGGCTGCCGGCCATTGCCATGTCCTTGTCGACCGGCGATCATCACGGCCAAAACTTTGAGACTGCTGCGCGCGCGGCGATTGAAATTATGGCGCGGCTTCTGGTCGATCCTCTGCCGGCAGACACCATTTTGAACGTCAATGTTCCGGATTTGCCGTGGGACGAGATTCGTGGCTTTGAAGTGACGCGCCTTGGACACCGGCATCGCTCTGAACCCTGTGTTCAGCAGTTTGACCCTCGCGGTCGCGCGGTTTGGTGGATCGGTCCAGCGGGTTCAGAAGACGACGCCGGCCCGGGTACAGACTTTCACGCAGTGCGCTCCGGTTGCATCTCGATTACCCCGATTCATGTGGACTTAACGCGATATCAAGCGTTGGAAAAAGTATCCAGTTGGGTAGAGGGATTGAGCGCGGGGCTAAGTAGCAAGGTATGAATAAGAGGATCCGACTCAATTCGGAGGCTCGAGGGCTGGGAATGACCTCGCAGCGTGCGCGCGATCGATTGATCGAGCGTCTGCGTCAAGAAGGCATTCGCGACGAGCGGGTGCTTGCGTCGATAGCGACGATACCCCGGCATGAATTTATCGATGAAGCGCTCTCCAGCCGGGCTTATGAGGACACCGCCCTGCCAATCGGCCATGGCCAGACGATTTCTCAGCCCTGGGTTGTGGCGCGGATGACTGAAGCGCTGATCGAGCACGGTATTCCCGGAAAGGTGCTGGAGATCGGAACCGGTTCGGGGTATCAGGCAGCGGTGCTGGCTTCACTGGGTATCGAAGTACATACGGTGGAACGCATAGAAGAGTTGCTCCGTTTAGCACGCCGACGTTTTCGCAAGCTCGGTATGGAAATTAGATCGCGTCACGACGATGGCCGCCTGGGCTGGCCCGAAAACGGACCGTTTGATGCGATTATCGTCACCGCAGGTGGGCCGATATTGGAACCGGCGCTCCTTGCTCAACTTAAACCGGACGGAGTGCTTGTGGCACCTGTGGGTGGCGGCGATGGGCAAAAATTATTACGCGTGCGCAAAACCGCTGAAGGCATCGAGCAAGAAGAACTGGGTGCAGTGATCTTTGTGCCTTTATTGCCGGGAATTGTTACCTGAGCATGCGCCTATTTGGACCGATCTATGACGTGTGCATGCGCTGGGCTGCGAGCAAACAGGCGCCACGCTGGCTTGCATTAGTCAGCACGATTGAATCTATTTTTTTTCCGGTGCCGCCGGACTTTATGTTGATTCCGATGAGTATCGCCAAACCTGAAAACTGGTGGCGCTATGCCTTGTTGTGCACGGTGACCACGGTCATTGGTGGTCTCATCGGATATGCTCTGGGTTACTTTGCGATTGACGCGCTGCAGCCGTGGATTGAGCGCGCCGGATATGCGCCGCGAATGGCGCAAGTTAATGAGCTGTTTGCGTTATATGGCTTCTGGATTGTTTTCGTCGCCGGGTTCACGCCGATTCCCTATAAGGTATTTACGATCGCCTCCGGTGCTGCGCATTTGGCCTTATTGCCATTCGTTTTAGGCTCGGTAATCAGTCGCGGATTACGTTTTTTTCTCGTCGCCGGTTTATGTGCCTGGGGCGGGCCCAAGCTCGCTCCGACAATCCAGAAGTACATCGAGGCGATCGGTTGGATCATGGCGGTGTTGATTCTTGGGGTAATAGGATGGTTGTATTACCACCGATGAGTAATTTAACGCGCAACCTCATTTACGTCATTGTGCTCGGCCTTCTGGTCGGTTGCGGGCAGGCGCGTATTGTGAAGCGCGAGTGGCCTGACGATCATCGCCAGCGCAGTGCTGACGTTCATCGAGCGCGATCGGTCAGCGTGCCTGAGCACTATCGGGTGATTAAAGGCGATACCCTCTATGGCATCGCGTTTAGGCACCAATTAGATTTTCGTGATATCGCCGGTTGGAATGGAATTCGACCGCCGTATACGATTTACCCAGGCCAGCTTCTTAAGCTCAATGGCCGGCGTAGCGTTGTCAGGACACCGCCATCGGTAGTCGCTCCGCGTCAACCTGCGACAAGTGCACCGGAACCGATTGCCGATTCCAGGCCGCCGGTGAACTCGTCGAGTCCGGTTGTGACCGCTCCGCGACCGGTCGCTTCAACTCCATCACCTTCGCCACCGCGCAGTGCGGCCACTTCTACTGCGCCCCCGGCGAGCAATGGCGGACCGGTGCACACGAGTACGCCGCAAATTGTGGTTACCCAGGATACGACTCCGGAAAAGCCCGCTCCCAGCCCGCCGGTTCGCAGCGGTGCAATTGTCTGGGCTTGGCCTACCGATGGGCGGGTAATCTCGCGTTTTGTCGCTAATGATCCTACCCGGCAGGGCATCGCCATCGACGGCAAGCAAGGCCAGCCAGTCCGGGCTGCCGCAGACGGGGTGGTGGTCTATTCAGGAACCGGCTTAGTGGGTTATGGCGAGCTGATCATTGTCAAACACGATGATCAATGGCTGAGCGCTTACGGTCACAACCGGATCCGTTTGGCGAAAGAGGGCGAGACGGTGCGGGTGGGCCAACAGATTGCGGAACTGGGCAGGTCGGGAATCAGCCGTGACATGCTGCACTTCGAAGTGCGGTCACATGGTAAGCCAGTCGATCCATTGCAAAAACTACCGACGCGTTAATTCATGCCCCGGATTGACGCCAGCGCGTTCGTCATCTGTAAAAATGAGGAAGCCAATATAGGCTGGGCACTTGATAGCCTGCGCGATTTCGCCGAGATCATCGTGGTTGACTCGGGTAGTACCGACAACACCTTAAAAATCGTGGCGAAATATCCGTGCAAGATCTATCAGCAAGAATGGCTTGGCTTTGCCCAACAAAAAGCCTGGGCGATGGCAAAGTGTGAGAATGAGTGGGTTTTTAATCTTGATGCTGACGAGGCGATCAGTGACAGCCTGCGTCAATCCTTAATCCGTTTTTTGCAGGATCCCGGAGATTATTGTGGTCTGGAGATTCCCCGGCGCGATAGTTTTGCCGGGCGCTGGAAGCATAACTCGACCAAGCAAAATCGATTTGTACGAATGGCGCGAAAATCCTCAGCCAGATACAGCGATGCCAGTGTCCACGAAGAGTTGCTGGTGGATGGGCCGGTGTTTCGAATCAATACACCTATTTTGCACTTCGGCGAGCTCGATATATCTCGCAAGCTTGAAAAACTGAGTTACTACTCCACTTTGCGAGTTCGGGACAAGCATCAAAAGGGCAAGCGCGGAAGTAGGCTAAAGCTGCTCGTCGTATTCCCCGTGATGTTTATCAAGTCATACATTCTCCGGCGCGAGTTTTTGAACGGCTGGCGCGGATTAGTGTCCGCCGTAATGAACGCGTTTTATGCGTTTATTAAAGAAGCCAAGCTGATGGAAATGGCGCAGAAAGAAAAAGCAGTTACTCCGGGGAAAAATCGCTAACAGCTCCTGTCGCCCGCATTTGCGGGTGCGGCGATGAAAACGCGTAAGACTAGTGCTCGTCTCGCTTCGGCTTGTCTTCCTTGTCCTGCGTGTCGGTTCCGACCACCACGACCTCTCTGGCCTTTCCTTTTCTCTGGTTCTGCTCGGATGGTTTCGCGGCCTGTGTCTCTGAGCCAACGACAACTATTTCCTTTACTTTTTTCTTGGTTTTTTTCTCTTCCTCAGCCGCCTGATCCTGTGTTGATCGGCTGTTCTCGCGCAGGTGTTGGTCGCCAGCGGAAGCGGCGAAAACAGGGCTTAGCGCGATTGCGAGGCCGGCAGCCAACAGCATCTGGGCGGCGGACTCGTTTTTGAATCGATTGGGCGTATTCATAGTGCCTCCGGGCTTAGCAAGCATGAGTGATGAGTCGCGAACACCATCGTGCGCGCAGGTGTATTAACCGTAGCTTAGGGGGCGGGCCTGAGCTGTTGGTGCCTTATCAGGGGATGGTTTTTTTCTGAATAGGGTCGAGTCGAGGATTTCGCAAATAAGAGTGATTCGCAGCTATTGCTTTTCCTGGGAATCTAAATGATAATAATTCGCATTACCGTTAATGTATTTAAGGATCAGTCATGTCTCGTGCTGTTGTTCGTCTTAGTTTGCTCAGTATCGCCATTTTTGGCGCCCTGCAAGCGCACGCTAAATCCGTTGAAGCGGCGATACCGCAAACCCCCGGCGCGGGCGATCGGGTGACTTTGGAAACGGTGACGGTTCGCGGTGAGAGCAAGCAGCTGGACGATGGCCAATTGCCACCTGAAATTGAAGGCAATCGAATCCTTGAAGCGAAAAAGGTGACCCGGGTTGAGCTCGACCAGCAACCGGCAATCGTCGATAACAATATCCGGCAAACCCTGGCTCGCGTCCCCGGTCTATTTATCTCCGACCAAACGATACCCACCCACCACAATGTAAATTACCGCGGTCTGGGTGATCCCCATGAGTCTGAGTATGTGTTGTTTGCTGCAAACGGTACGCCGATTCTTTCAGACTGGTTTGGCTATCCAACCGTGTACTACTCGCCGATCGCGCAGCGCATAGGCCAGATTGATTTTATCCGCGGCGGCAGTTCCTTGCTGTACGGTCCGCAGCCTGGTCCCTCAATTAACTTGATTCTGCGCAAACCCTTGCTAAATACCGACACACAGTTTCGTAGCGACAATGTATTCGGCAGCAACGGATTCTTCGGCACCTTTAATGAATTTGCTACCGGCAATGAGAAACACGGTCTTCTCGCCACGTTCGATTCGCGCCACGCTGATGGCGAGCGCGCGCATTCGGGCTACGAAGTAGACGGTGCCAGTTTGTCCTGGGCGTACCAGCCCGATGACGTTCAGAGTTGGGAGCTCAGCTTTGATTCCTACGACAGTCATTCCAATGAGCCGGGCCGATTGAGCTTGGCGCAGTATCAAACGGATCGTAATCAGACCACTACGCCATACAACCAAGTGTGGATTAAGCGTTGGCAAGTTGGATTAAAGCACGAGCGCTTAATCAGTGATCAGGCCAGTATTGTTGCTCAAGCTTGGAGCGGCTATCAGGATCGCCTGAGCCAGCGCACCTCAGGATTTGCCGCCGGCGATCCGCTGCCGGGCTACACCACGATTGATCGCCAGCAGTTCGAGTTCAGTGGCCTGGACCTGCGTTATCTGCGCGAGTGGGGCAGCAATCACAGCTTCACCGCCGGGACTACGCTTTACCATTCGGATAGCCCGCGCAGTCAGCACCGCAGTACGGATTTAATAAACGCCAGCAACCCGACCGCACGCTATTTGCAGCAGCGTGGCAGCCAATATGCTGCGGTATTTTTCGAAAATGCTTTTCGTTTTGGCGCTTGGCGTGTGGTGCCGGCCCTGCGCTTTGAAAGTCTGGATATGGACGTCCGCGAGAGTTTGAAGCTCAGCTCACTTTCGCGCCCGGCCTATGACGTCGACGAGTCGCGAACCGAAGCGCTTCTGGGCTTGGGCGTCAGTCGTGATTTCGGCGACAACTGGCAGGCCTACGGTAATTATTCGCAGGGATACCGGCCGATGCGTTATGACGATATCGGCAACCCGACCGCCGAACTGGCCGCCAGCAATGAACCCGATTCTGCAAGCGCCGACAACTTTGAGCTCGGACTGCGTGGTATGCCGGTTCAGGGATTGTTCCTGGACATCAGCGCCTTTCATATCGATCTGCAGGACAAGATCGAACAGCGCCTGATCAACCCAACGGATATTATCCGGGTGAACTCGGGTGACTCGCGGCATCGTGGTATTGAACTCGCACTTGAATATGACGTGCTAAAAGCACTGAACCAGCACAGTGGGGCTAGTCTGGTCCTTTTTGCCAATGGCGCTTGGTTAGACGCTGAAATCACGCGAAGCGAAACCGCTTCGTTGGTCGGCAATGCACCGGGCTTTGCGCCGGACTTAGTTTCGCGCGCGGGTGCTTTGTGGGAGCAGGGCAAGGTTAAATTGGCATTGACCGGCACCTATGTTTCCGACCAGTTCTGGCAGGACTCCAATCAGTCGCGCGGAACCGGTGCGAGCTTTATTCCAGCCGAAATTCCCAGTTACAGCGTGTGGGATCTGTCGGCTGAGTACGCAGTCAACGACAATGTGGCGCTGACTGCCGGTGTGAATAATCTATTCGATGAGCAGTACTTCAGCCGGGTGCGCAGTGACGGAATCGATCCGGCCGCTGAGCGTAGCGTCAATATTGGCTTCCGCATCAAGCTGTAGCGTTTGAACTCTGCCATCAAATAAGCCAGCCCTGATCGGCTGGCTTTTTTCTTTTGCCAGCAACAGGGGGATCCAGCGGTAGGAGACCGTGGTTCGCTAGTCGATCAGAGTCTAGTTGTGTGAGTGCTGCTTCATGGCATGTATGGTTACATACAACGTCCATGTAGGAACCTAGAACTTCCCGGAATTCGTCCAGCCCGCAACGATTGTTGAGCTCTTGCCAAACTGCCTCTGACTAGCGTTATTATTGGACGCACCACCCACTGATTCAGGAGAGCGCGTTATGGCAAAAGGCATGGACAAACAAAAGAAAGACACCAAGAAAAAGCCGGAAAAAACCCTAAAAGAAAAGCGCGCCGAGAAGGCTGCAAAAAAGAATAAATAAGGCTTAATCCTTAATCCCTCAGGATACGCGTGGCGCTTTCAGTGCCACGCGCCACCTCCGGTCAATCCTCCGGGGAGGGCCAGGCGCCTTGCCAGGCGGGGAATGCCCGCGCATATCGTCGTGGTGCCCCGCGCCCGGCATGTCACTCAGTAGTAGGCGACGCGATCCAGTAAATATTGACTGATCCGGCTAAAGTCGGCAGATATGCGGCCGCTAGGGTCTTATCTATCGGAAAAGCTCCCGAATGGGGTCGGTGCGTATCCGCAATTGTGCTGACAAAACGACTATGAACTCAGGCCCTGTCACGGAGCATACTGCACCGGCCATTGAGCGCTATTTCATTAAGCAAGTGACGGCGTTGTTGTTTGCCGCCGCCATACTTCTTTCGGCTCCGTTATCAGCTGAGACTACCGAACCACTGGCTAAAGATCAGGCGATAGAGCTGGAACTTGATGGGTTGCTCAAGCTTCGCGATGAACAAGGTCCTGAGGCCTACACAAAGGCATTGCTCGAGCTCTCGATGAAGATTGCGCCAAATGCGCCGTCAGGAAGCCGCATCCGGCTCGATAACTTACTGGTCGATCACTATATCGAGACGGGTGACTCTGAACAGGCCGAGCTTGCGAATCGGCGAATTCTGGCGGTGGCCCGACGCACTGATCACCCGGAAGCCTGGGTTCTGGGTCTTGCGGGTCAGTGGAATTTATTGCCCGCAGCCGCCAGCGCCACAGAGCGCTCCGCACTCATTCGGGAAATTCAGGGTCATTTGGAGACAATCCGGACACCCAGAGTGCTTTATGTCGGCTATAACGTAGTGGGCTCCGCGTTTTTACGTGAGCGCGATTTCGAGCTGGCCCTGAGTAATTTCCAGGCAGCGCTACAAGCAGTCTCGCAGGATGATGAATGGCGTAATGACTATCGACGTCTTGTGATGCGCTGGCAAATTGTTCGGGTGCACAGCGAGCTAAAAAATTGGAAGCTTGTACAGCTGCTTGCCGAAGAAGCTATTGACGCGGCTTTGGCGCAAGGGCATCACCGTTTCTTGCCTGACCTATATCTTTTGAAAGGTCGAGCCCATATTGAACAGAAGAAGCCGCGGACCGCGATTGTCGCATTTATGGAAGGCATTAACTGGGGTCAGAAAGAACATACTGACGCCGCTGATGTGGGTTTGCATTCGGGAATTGCCGAAGTTTTTATCTCACAGCGAAAATACGAGCAGGCACGCGAAGAGCTAATGAAGGCCAAGCGTAGTGTCGCCCCGGCGAATTTCGATTGGCTGGAGCAGAACTTTAATCTGAGTTTTATTGATGTTGTGTTAAGCAAGCGCTCCGGATCGGTCGTAAAACTACAAGAGACGATTGCTGAGCTCGAACGACGTGGTGATTGGATTCTCGTAGAGAAATTTCTTGATCGCTTGTCTACGGCTTATGCCGCTATCGGAGCGCATAAGCTCGAGGCGGCTGCGTTGAGAAGGCAAATTGAAGTCAGTGAGATCATATTCGAACAAAGCCGGATCGAAAGCGTCAGTCGACTCCAGGAGCAGTTTGCAGCCAAGCAGCAGGAAGCAGAAATCGCCGGTTTACGTACGCGAAATGCCTTAAACGAGTCAGAACTCAAGACCGCAAATGCGGAACGTAGAGCAAACCAGCTGATGATCCTGGCTGGTGTGCTAATTGCCGCATTGATGTTTGCGTTGTATCGAAAGATTCGACGTCTCAATATGCAGTTGGTCAAGAGTAATGACCGACTCGCGTTCGACTCGTCTCATGACCCGCTGACCGGGCTGATCAATCGCCGGAGCTTCCATCGTCAATTTGAAGAAGAAGTGCCGGGAGCCGGCGATAGCGGTGTCGTCGATGGCTTGATTCTCCTGGATATCGATCACTTCAAGCTGGTCAATGATAATTATGGGCACCTGATGGGCGATCAGGTATTGGTTCAGGTTGCCAAGCGATTGATAACCGTGTCGCGCGCTAATGACCTGGTCGCTCGCTGGGGTGGCGAAGAGTTCCTGTTGTTAGTACGCGGTGTGAATTTCGACGTGCTGAATAAGTTATGTGGACGCATCTTGTGTCAAATTGGTTCGGAACCAATCGAGTTTGAAGGCAAGAGCATTTACGTCAGGGCTTCGGCAGGTTTCGTTTCGCTGCCCAGCTGTGATGGTGCAGGCAATCCCGTCCCGTTTGACGCATTGGTTAGCTTGATAGATCGGGCGCTGTACCTGAGCAAACAACGCGGAAGAAATCGCGGATTCGGCGTAGCCGCAATTAGCGCAGCGCAAGGGACTCCGGAGTGGCATGACTTACTGGATGCCGGTGGCGACTCGCTTGACGAAAGTGCCTCGGTATCTCTGGTGATGGTCGAAGGCCCGGAGTTGTCGGGACTGAATCAGTCGCCGCGGGATTCAGATACAAAGCATCATGTCGTGAATTGAGAAATACGCCGACGAACTGACTTGTCTGTCTGGCCTAATGCGTTCATCGTAGTGCTGAATAAGCAGGCACGAGCCGGAGAGCGTAATGAATATTTTTTTGCTGGTTGTCGCTTGGCTACTATTATTAGTCGTGGCCTGGCCCTTGGCCTTGCTGGCGCTGGTGTTGGCGCCGTTCATCTGGTTGCTATCGATACCGTTCCGGATAATCGGTGCAGCGATCAGCGCTTTAATTGCGTTCATCAAAGCCCTATTTATGCTGCCGGCGCGATTGCTGGGTTATCGATCACCGGCCTCTTCAGCCTGATTGCTTAAGTTGCGAACCAGCGTTTAGAGCCAGGGTTTCCCAGAAAATAGCAGGCCAATTACCACTCCAGTGCTGCCGAGTACGAGACAGCCTATTGCACCCCATTTTTCACAGCGGCTACGAAACAGATCACCCCGTTGTGCGGCGGGCAAATCATTTTCAATCAACAAGTTAAGCGCTTCAGCATTCATGGATGTTCCCGGGGTCTAAGTTCCCAGACGTCCATTGCGGAAAAATGTGACATACAAGCTAATCAAAAATAAGCCGACAGCCAATGGCCAAACGCCAGCAAAGCAATAATTGCCAGCAAGACCTTGCGCGTGTGGTTTTCGGACCACGGTTTTTTGCGCCGCATCGGCTCGCCGCGGTTACCTACCTGGAAATGCTCGGGTAGATACGAGTCGCTATTGACGGTTGGGTCGAATAGACCGACATCAGCCATAATTTGTCGGGCGGCGGTAATGTCGGTCTTGTGCACAATCCACAGTTCCGAGAAATCGGAATCTTTACTGGCATCTTCACGATAGGAAAATGTGCGTTTGCGATTGCCCTTATAAGATCGCGGGTTAGTGACATAGGTCTCGATGCCGGCCTGGTTCATAATGTCGACCAGACCTTCGATGGTTTCGATTCGGCGAGTTTCGAACACCTTTCTCATTTCGCGTCTTTCTCCAGAACACGAATTAAGCCTTCTTGCGCAGTAGAGGCAACCAAGCGACCATCGCGTGTGTAAATCATACCCCGAGACAATCCGCGCGCGCCCACTGCGGTCGGGCTATCGAGCGAGTACAGCAGCCACTCATCGACCCGGAATTCACGATGAAACCACATTGCGTGGTCAATCGAGGCCATTTGCACGCTGGGGTGGTAGTAGCTAATGCCATGCGGGAACGTAGCAGTGCCCAACAGGTGGAAGTCGGATGCATACGCGAGCAGCGAGCGATGCAATACGGGCGACGGTTCGACTTGGTCAATCAGGCGGAACCAGACTTGCTGGAACGGTGGTCGCTTAGGAGGCTTCAGGTCATCGCGCGGATACACGGGGCGAACTTCAAACGGCAGCTGACGAGAAAACCAGCGTTGCATGATGGGCGGCAACTTATCCATCAGCTCCTGCGGCGGAGCCTGCACTTCTTCGATGTCTTCCGGCTTAGGCACTTCGGGCATCGACAGCTGGTGCTCAACGCCGGGTTCAATGTGATGAAACGAGGACGCCATAACGAAAATGGGCTTGCCATGCTGAATGGCGCTCACACGTCGAGCAGAAAAGCTGCTGCCGTCGCGGGCGCGATCGACCTCATAAATAATCGGCGCAGATGCATCACCGGTGCGCAGAAAATAGGCGTGTAGTGAATGGGCCAGACGATCGGGTTCCACAGTCTGCTGCGCCGCTGAAAGTGCCTGACCCAGAACCTGGCCGCCGAATACAAACTTGGTGCCGATATCGCGACTTTGACCGCGGAATAGATTTTCTTCAAGGCGTTCGAGCTGGAGCAAAGAGACCAGTTCTGAAACCACAGGGTGGGTCATGTTACGTCCAATACAATCAAAAACAGTGGCCTATTTTAGCCGCCTTGACCCGATTCAGGCTGAAGTCGGGTTAATTGGCTGCTTTCGAGCACTTCGGCCCACGGAAATAACGGGCCGGGATCGCGCTTACGTGCCACTTCAACCGCCGCGTCATCGCTGGCCTGCACCCGGTCGGTATCCAGGTCCTCGTGTCCAGCGA
Source organism: uncultured Gammaproteobacteria bacterium (assembly GCA_965368785.1). Classification (GTDB taxonomy): domain Bacteria; phylum Pseudomonadota; class Gammaproteobacteria; order Xanthomonadales; family Xanthomonadaceae; genus Silanimonas. The sequence continues at coordinate 24,749 of CBDUOG010000020.1, forward strand.
TCAGGGAAATGCTCGGAAAGTCCTGACGCAGCCTGAGCAACAATTGCTGCAAAGACGCAATTTGCTCGGACGTGTAGGGCTCGTCCATGGCCTGATGCTGACTGTGATACCAGTTCGGATAACGTCCTGTGTTTACCAGCTCAATACCAATGGAGCGCGGGTTATAACCTTTGGTGTGATGGGCAATTCGTTCGGGCTTGATGTACAAATACACCGAGCCGTCGCGATCAATATAGAAGTGCCCGCTATTACCGGTGCCGCTGTCATAAAGCACTTTTTCGCCGAAATCTCTGGCGACTTTTAAGTCTGGAGTTTCGGTGCAATGGATCACTACTAAATCAATATCATCCGCCTCTCGCGTGGCCAGAGATTGCTCGTAGGGCAGAGCTTGGTAGGAGTAGTCCATAGGCGGTGGCAGGTCAGCAATCATGCCTGCATGCTACCATCGCCACCTACACGAATCATTAGCGCATAGGCCCCCGGCCCGCATATTTAAAAGGTATTTAATGAAAGGCCATGTCATCCTCTCCCACGGTCTGCAAAGTGGACCCGATGCGACCAAGGTCAACGCATTGGCGGTCGAAGCGCAGATTTTGGGTTGGTCTGCTGAGTTGATGGATTATCGCGATCTGGATCTGGTCGGCGAATTGGGCGACATTCAAGGCCGGATTGATCGACTTCAGGTCGTTGCACAACGGGTGCGTGTGCCACTGGTTTTGGCTGGATCAAGTATGGGTGCCTTTGTTTCCGCACGGGTTTCCCTGGCGGTGCCCTGCGCGGGTTTGTTCTTGATGGTGCCGCCGATTCAACTGGAAACATTTGCCGAGCCGCTCGAGGCAGCCAAAGTGCCGACCCAAATTGTGCACGCTTGGCACGATGAGCTCATACCGGTTGCCGGAGTCGTGGCCTGGGCTCAAGCGCGTAGCGACGAATTGATGTTGGTGAACGATTCACATCGATTGAGCGATCATGTGGACTACTGCGCGAAAGCATTCGCGCGATTTTTGAAGGCATTGTAAGTGAACTTTTTTGTCGCCTGCGCCAAAGGGCTTGAATACCTTTTGGTAGATGAACTGACTGCGCTGGGAGCGCAAAAAGCCAGTGCGGCTGTTGCTGGCGTACGAGTGGAAGGCGATATGGCCACCGCCCTACGCGCGGTGATGCATTCAAGATTAGCCAGCCGGGTTTTATGGCCGCTTTTGGAATTCGACTGTCGCAATGAAAATGACTTGTACCAGGCGGTTCTTCAAATCCGTTGGAGTGAGCACACCGAATCCGATGCCGCGCTATGGATCGATTCGCACGTAAGCGGACCGGAGTTGACCCATGCACGCTATGCATCGCAGCGAGTCAAAGATGCGATTGCCGATCAGATGCGTGCCGAAACCGGCGAGCGTCCATCGATTGATGGCGAGAATCCTGACCTGCGGATTGATTTAGTAGTACGTAAGGGCAAAGGGATTTTGTCGATCGATCTGGGTGGTTCACTGCATTTGCGCGGCTGGCGCCGCGGTCAGGGTGTGGCACCGATTAAGGAAACGCTGGCTTGCGCCTTGTTGTTACGTGGCAAGTGGCCGACACGATACGCCGAGGGCGGTGACCTGCTGGATCCGATGTGTGGCAGCGGTACCTTGTTGATCGAGGGTGCACTGATGGCTGCAGATGTGGCCCCCGGATTGCGTCGCTACAGCAAACAAGCCCCGACTCGATGGAAGCAGCTAGACCAAGCACTTTGGCGTGAAATTCTTGATGATGCAGGGCAGAGAGCTCAGAAGGGTCTGGCGTCACTGCGGCCCTGCTTCTTTGGTTGTGATGTCGACGGCCGGATGGTGGGTGTAGCGCAAGCCAATGCACACGAAGCGAATGTCTCCGAGGTGATTACTTTGGAACCACTCGCAATCAAAAACCTGTCCAGCTGGCGCGAGCAGTTCGCCTCTGTGCCCGGGCTCGTCGTAAGTAATCCGCCTTATGATCAACGGCTTGAGGCAGATGAGGCGTTGTATAAAATGGTTGGCAGCGCGCTTATTGAGGCGGTGCCCACGTGGCGCGCGGTGCTTTTATGTGGCTCATCCGAATTGGCGTTTGCCACCGGCTTACGGGCTAGCAAACGCTACCAAATATTTAATGGCGCGCTCGAGTGCACCTTGTTGATTGCCGATCCGGTATTCACGCCACGTCCCGAACGCAGTGAGCAGCCGCGCGTTTTGTCAGAAGGCGCGCAAATGGTGTGCAACCGGATCCAGAAAAATCAACGTCGATTGAAATCCTGGTTGAAGCAATCCGGTGTGACTTGCTATCGGGTCTATGATGCCGATTTGCCGGAGTACTCGGCGGCCATCGACGTTTATGAAAATGCCGATGACCCCGGTGACGTGTACTTGCAGGTGCAGGAGTATCAGGCACCGATTACGGTCAATGAGAATGATGCGCGCAGACGGTTTGGCGAAATACTCGACGCTGCACGCGCGGCATTCCAAGTCGATAAATCGCACGTAGCAATCAAAACGCGGGTACGTGCAAAGGGCGGTAGCAAATACGGCCAGACCGGCGCCAGCGGCGCGCCGCTGATCGTGCTTGAAGGCTCTGCCAAATTTGAAGTTCAGTTGTTTGAATACCTGGATACCGGCTTGTTCTTGGACCATCGGCCGCTGCGCTTAAAAATGGCCAAACAATCGCAGGACAAGGATTTCTTAAACTTATTTGCCTACACCGGTACGGCCTCAGTGCATGCCGCATTAGCGGGAGCCAGCTCCACAACCAGCGTCGATCTGTCCGCCACGTATTTGGAGTGGACTGCCCGAAACTTCAAGCTAAACGGCATGGGTGGCAATGATCATCGATTGATCCAGGCCGATGTCATGGATTGGCTGCGCGCCGAGCGTTCGCAATACGACATTATTTTTTGCGACCCACCGACGTTCTCAAATTCGGCCCGGGCTGATGACTTTGATGTGCAGAAAGATCACGTAGAGCTGATTTCTTTGGCATTGCAGCGCTTGCGCCCGGGTGGCGTGCTGTATTTTTCCAACAACTTCCGCAAGTTCAAATTGGACTCTGAGGCAATAGAGAGAATGGCACACTGCAAGGAAATCAGCGCGATCAGCATTGACCCCGACTTTGAGCGCAATCAGAAGATTCATCGCGCCTGGCAAATCCAGCCAAAATGAACTCGGTAGGCATTTATTGGCGAAAAAAGCCGAATCCGGTAGCCGCAAATGCTACAGATTCGCATATGATGGATCGATGAGTTCACCGATGCCGAGTCAACATAAACCGATAGGCCGATGGGCATTTTTCCGGCAATGGTTAAAAAATCCACTGCGGGTTGCTGCTGTGTCGCCGTCCAGTCCGTTCCTGGCCAGACAAATGATCGCTGAGCTTCCTGCGGGAACGCAGAAGGTGATCGAGCTCGGCGGCGGAACCGGGGCCATTACCGAAATCCTGCTCAAACATGGCATTAGTCCTGAGCATCTACTGGTTCTAGAGCTCAACGAAGAGTTGCACGTGCACCTAAGTGCACGATTTCCTGATGTGAATATACAGCTCGGTGATGCACGTGATTTGCATCGCATTGCATCAGAAGCTCAATTCTTCGCCGATGGTATGGCCGACGCGGTTGTCTCCGGATTGGGTCTGCTTTCGATGCCGCGCGCCGCGCAAAAAGAAATATTGCAGGCCGCTTTTGCCTGCTTAAAACCGGAAGGTCGCTTTATTCAGTTCACCTACGGCCCGGCCAGTCCGGTGTCCAACGACGTCGTCGAGGAACTGGATTTAAATTCTCGTCGAGCCGGGTTCACGTGGCTAAATATGCCGCCGGCAACCGTGTTTGTGTACCGGCGCCGGCGTTCGAAAGTGATCCAAGCCAAATCGATGCGCTAAGCCTTAACGACTAACCACCTCGACGCGTCGATTTTTTGCTCGGCCCAGCTCTGAACTATTGCTTTGCAGAGGCGCAGCCATACCCACGCCGACGGCGGTAAGTCGACTCGAAGATATCCCGTGGTGACTACTGAGGTGGCTGACGACCGCTTTGGCACGGCGTTCCGATAAGGCGCGGTTATATTCCAGGTTTCCTACATTGTCGGTGTGGCCAACAATCAGAACCTGCAATTTTGTATCGGACTTCATCAATTTTGAGATCTCGGCGATAGAACTCAGTGATTCCGGTTTCAGGTCGGCCTTGTCGCTGTCAAATAAGATTGCATAGAGGGCAACACGGCCATCATCGCGTAGCTTGCGCTTGAGCTCATCGGCGGCAACAACTTCCATTTTTTGTTCCATTGCAGCGGCTTGGATGCTGTGGACAACCACATGTACTTTGTCTTTCTGCTCACCCCCGATGGAGTAGGCACGGTTGAGATAAACTGAAACCCAATTTGATCCGGTAGGACTGTTTTTACGAGCAAGTAAGTATCGTTGGTCCTTTTCATGGAAGCCCATGTACACCGACATCTTTTTCGGGGTGGCTTCTTCATTGAAAGCGCGCCCTTTAATTCCGCCGCAGCCCTCATTGCTGCATGAATAGACAGTTTCGTAGCCGCTGGCGCTCAAGGCCTGTTCGTAGTTTCGATAAACTTCAAGCACGCTACGACCAGCGGGTACGCGGTACGCGGCATAGGTGTATTTGCCCTGTTGACCGACATATGCGTCTGGATACTTCGCACGCCCACCCCGATCGGGTAATGCGGCTTTCTGGAAAAAGTGTTCATCAAAGGCGCGCTGTTCAAATTGAATTATTTCACTGCCGCTATATCGTGGAAGCTCGGCAGGGTCTTTGCTGCCCGGTATGTCGGCGGCTTGTGCATTTAGCGCTAAGAATAAGATCAGTGGGGCAATCAATCGCAAGTTCATCATGAAGATACTCCATGTACTAAGGCTGATAAATTGGCCGCGTTTACTGGGATAAAAGGCTTAGCAGTCCACGCAAGCTCTTAATGCGCACATCAGTTTGCGCCAAGTCTAACGTGATTTTCAATCGCTCGGGGCCATTCAGGCTGTAGTGTTTCGGTTGGCTTTGAATCAGGCGAATCAGCGACATCGGATCAACTTTGGGTTTCGGGTCGAAAACAATATGGCCACCGTTGACGCCCAGATCGATTTTCAAAATTCCCAGGGCTTTGGCCTTAAGCTTTAGCTCGGACACGGCAAACAGATTCTTCACTGCTTCGGGCAGTAGGCCGAAACGATCGATCATTTCTATCTGCAATTCACGCAGACTATCTTCGTTTTTGGCCGAAGCGATTCGCTTATACATGGTCAGGCGTGCATGCACGTCGGGCAGGTAGTCATCTGGAATAAGTGCGGCTAAATGTAAGTTGACGTTAACGCCCTGATCAAAGCCGATGTCCACATCAGGAACCTTGCCGTCTTTGATCGATTGCACCGCACGCTCGAGAAGCTCGGTATACAAGGAAAAACCGATTTCAGCGATCTGTCCGCTCTGGTCATCGCCCAACAGTTCACCGGCTCCTCGAATTTCAAGATCGTGTGTTGCCAGCACAAAACCCGCACCCAGGTCTTCGATGGACGCGAGCGCCTCAAGCCGCTTTTCAGCGTCGCCGGTCAGCTTGGGTGGAACCAGCAAATAGGCATAGGCGCGATGGTGCGAGCGTCCGACACGACCGCGCAGCTGATGCAGTTGCGCCAGACCGAATTTGTCCGCGCGGTTGATCAGGATGGTGTTGGCACTGGGTATGTCGATGCCCGATTCAATAATGGTTGTACACACCAGCAGATTGAATCGTTGTCTGTGAAAGTCGAGCATGACCTGTTCGAGCTCACGCTCCGGCATCTGCCCGTGGGCGTAACGAACCCGCGCTTCGGGCACCAGTTCGGCAATGTCCTTGCTGAATTTGTCGATACTTTCAACTTCGTTATGCAGAAAATAAATCTGCCCGCCGCGTGCCAGCTCACGCTGACAGGCTTCGCGCACCAGTGCGCTTTCCCACTGGCTGACAAAGGTTTTAACCGCAATCCGGTGAGCAGGCGGGGTGGCAATGATAGATAAATCACGCAGCCCGGACATTGCCATATTTAATGTGCGCGGAATCGGCGTTGCGGTCAGTGTCAGCAAGTGAACTTCAGCGCGAAGCGATTTGAGTTTTTCTTTCTGCCGGACACCAAAGCGTTGCTCTTCATCGACGATGACCAAGCCAAGGTCCTTAAAATTTACATCGGCCTGGAGTAATCGATGGGTGCCGACGATGATGTCTATTCGGCCCTGTGCCAGTGATTCCAGCGCAGCTTTAATCTCTTTTGCTGATTTGAATCGCGAGAGCACTTCCACCCGCAGCGGCCAGTCGGCGAAGCGATCACTGAAGTTCCGGAAGTGCTGCTCGGCCAACAACGTAGTGGGTACGAGGACCGCCACTTGTTTGCCCGCAGTTGCCGCAACAAATGCGGCGCGCACCGCTACTTCGGTCTTGCCAAATCCGACATCGCCACAAACGACGCGATCCATCGGCTGCGGCTTAGCCATGTCGGCTATCACTGCCTCAATGCTGCTCAGCTGGTCTGGCGTTTCTTCAAACGGAAAGGCCGCAGCAAAGGGTTCATACATGCTCCGATCGGCGCGCAGAACTAATCCGGGCTTGCTCTGTCGGCGGGCCTGAATTTGTAGCAGCTCGGCAGCAACGTCGCGAACTTTCTCTGCGGCTCGTTTGCGCGCTTTTTCCCATGCATCCGAGCCAAGCGAATGCA
>CBDUOG010000021.1:0-31211 GCA_965368785.1 uncultured Gammaproteobacteria bacterium
TACCTGAGTGAGTGTGATGTCACCTGCCGACTGATCAATCAGTCCTTGCATCGCCTTATCCATATTGGCCAGTAGCAGCTGCCATTGATCCGGTATGGGGCCGACTATGGCAATCAGTACCGGCGAGATCAACAGCAAAACAATCGCAAGGTCGATGCAGTAGGCGCAATAACGGCGCCAGAAACTGGCGGCATGCAGATTCACGGGCTGGTCGGAATTTTCACGGGTTTTCGCGGGGCAAGAATGCGCGCAATGATGATCGCGATTTCATACAGCAACCACATCGGCACGCCGAGTAGAATCATCGATAGCCCGTCTGGAGGTGTGATGATCGCAGCGATTATGGCGATAAGCACAATAATGTAGCCACGCCATTCACTCAGCTGGCTCGGCGTGACGGCCCCGGCGATCACCGCGAGAAGCACCGCCACAGGAACCTCAAAGCTGATGCCTGAGGCCAGGGCCAGAATCAAAACAAAGCTCAAGTAGGCGTTGATATCCGGAATAAAGTCGACGTTGCTCGGTGCACTCGAAGTGAAGAAGCCAAACATCGCAGGCAACATAACGAACACCGCAAATGCCACTCCGACATAAAACAATACGGTTGCCGCGAACAAAAGTGGCAGCGCCATTCTTCGTTCTTTCTTATACAGCGCGGGCGCAATAAACGCCCAAACCTGAAACAGGTGATACGGCATCGTAATAAAAATGGCCGTTATAAACGCCAGCTTCATCGGCGCGAAAAACGTGGAGGTCACTTCGATCGCCTGCAACTTACCGCCCGGGGGTAAATAGGAGAGCAGGGCCTGCGACAATAAATCGAATAATTCATTGGCTACCGGGATCAGGACAAAAAACGCAATCATCGCGACAATGACCGAACGCAAAAGGCGATTGCGCAGCTCCAGCAAGTGACCGATCAGGGTGTCTTCAGCCGGCGTGCTCGTTGCAGGCTCAGCGCTCATTTCGTTTGTTCGTCCCGCGGCGTGTCGGGCTTCGATTTCGACTCCGCGTTCGGTTCCGCGGCCTCGCGCAATTCATTCTGGGTCTGGCTCACAGCGCCGCTAATGGAGCGCAAGCCGTCATCAATCTCGCGTAGCTCATCGCTCAATATGTTTTTTTCGCTCTCCAGCGTATCGCGCATCTGCTCGTCGGCGAGCTCACGCTCAAACTCGGACTTCAGCGAGAACCACTGAGCCCGGGCTTTGCGCACCCACATTCCGGCAAAGCGCGCGGCGGTGGGCAAGCGCCTGGGTCCCAGAACCAACAGCGCCAGTATCCCGATAATGACCAGTTCGGAGAAACCGATATCAAACATTTGCCGAATTCAACGCTTAGTGTTTGCGTTGATCGGAGGGGTCGCTGTCTTTGCCATCGGCTTCTTCCGATGCATCTGACTGCTCGTCTTTCATGCCTTTTTTAAAGCCTTTGATGGCTTTGCCTAAATCGCCACCGGCGTTGACCAGGCGTTTGGTACCAAAGACCACCAACACGATGACCAAAATAATAAGTAGTTCTTTCCAGCCCAGCATGGCGTGATCTCCAGTATGTTTTTGTGATTATACGCCGCTCAGATGTCAGCGCCGCCGATTCATCCCGACGACGCCGATTTGATTAGCGCTTGTTTTCGGCCTTAGCCGAGGCTTCTTCGGCCTGATCACGGAAGTAAACGACCGAAGGAGTGTTCGGGCTGACACGATTTTCTAAAACCATGCGGGCGGTGGTGCCCGAACCATAGACACGGCCATTGGCTTTCTGGTCGATTTTTAGAACGGCGCCATCCAGTGCGATACCGGCAAACAGACCTTTGGCTCGCGAGTAGCTGAAAATCTCGGCTTTGAGCTGCTGGTCGGTCGAGGCCTGCGCACTGCGCCCAACCGGGCCGGCCGCGACCGATGCATCGGCGCCGAGGGTGAACTTGCCGTTGACGATATTGCGAACGCCTTGCTTGGTACGGAACACCAGTACGATGTCGGCGGATTGCACGCCCGCCTGAAAACCGACACTGCCGCCGGTGAACGTGACATAGCTCGGATTAGACCAGGTGCCGTCGGCGCTGCGCACGACCATCAGGCCCTTGCCACGACGCCCGCCTATACCGAGTCCGACCTTGATCACATCAGGCAAAACGATGATGGCCTCGGCTTCTCGCAGGAGTTTCTCCGGGATCGATGTTTCCGGAATTGCCATGATTTCTTTCAGAACCCGGGCCGCATCCTCGGCGCGTTGGGCTTCTTTTTGCTGGGCCTGAGCGCCAAGCGGCAAGCAAATCAGGAGCAACAGCGCGAATAATTTATGCATTTTTAGATCCCTCCGAACAGTATTAGTGGCAGTTTGCCAAAGTCCTATGAACCAGTCGTGAGTCAATCCTCACCGGCTATTGAGTAATATTAGGCCAATGAACGAATACTTCCCAATCAATCAACATGCGGGCGATGCGGTTTTGCTGGTTAACCTGGGCACGCCCGAGGCACCGACCAAAAAAGCCATTCGCACCTATCTGGCAGAATTTCTGCACGATTATCGGATCGTCGATCGCACCCGGTGGATATGGTGTCCGATTCTGCATGGCCTGATCCTGCCGCTGCGATCGGGTCCGGTAGCCAGGAAATACGCGTCCATCTGGCTGGATCAGGGCTCGCCGCTGATGGTTCACTCCAAAGCGCTCACTAAGGCAGTTCAAGCGGAAATGCCGCAGGCCCGGGTGGAGCTGGCGATGCGTTATGGTTCGCCGTCGGTGGAAAGCAAGCTGCAAGAATTGCAGCGCGCTGGCGTAAAGCGGGTTTATGTTTTGCCGCTGTACCCGCAGTTTTCGCATACGACCACTTCATCGGTGTTTGATGCGGTGAGCTGGTCGAAAACTGAATCGCCCAAGCTTGATCTGCATTTGCTCGGCGAATACTTTCGTCATCCGCAATGGATTGAGGCGGTGGCGCAAAGCATCCGCACTTATCGGAAAGAGCATGGCGCAGGCGAGATTTTATTGTTCAGTTTTCACGGAATACCGCAACGTTACGCCGACGCCGGTGATCCCTACCCGGAGCAGTGCGTGGATTCTGCGCGTGCAATTGCCGGGTCTTTGGGCTTAAAGGAGCATCAGTGGCGAATGACCTATCAGTCGCGTTTCGGGCGCCAGCCCTGGCTGCAGCCATACACCGATAAAGTGCTGCAGCAATATGGTGAAGACGGAGTTAGACGGATTGATGTGGTTTGTCCGGGTTTTGCGGTCGACTGTCTGGAGACGCTGGAAGAAATCGCGGTAGAAAACGCCGAGCTTTTTATGGAGGCAGGCGGCAAGCAACTAAACTATATTCCAGCACTCAATGATCACCCGCTGCATGCGCAAGCGCTCGCGCAATTCATCAAGGAAGCACAAAGAGTTGATGCAGGAAGTTGAGTTTCAATGTGAGCGTGGAAAAATTGCCGGTCTTCGCATGGGCAACCCAAGCGGTGCCAAGGTATTGGCGTTGCATGGTTGGCTTGATAATGCGGCCAGCTTTCTACCTATCGCGCCCTATCTGCAGCAGTTTGATCTGGTTGCCTTAGACTTGCCGGGTCATGGCAAGTCAGATCATCGCGCCCCCGGCTACGACTATGTGTTCGTCGATTGGGTGCACGATGTCCTGGATGTTCTGGATGCACTTGAGTGGCCCAGGGCGCACATTCTGGGCCATTCCATTGGTGGCGCCATTGCCAGTTTGCTGGCGGCTGGCCAGTCCGACAGGCTGCTCAGTTTGACCATGATCGAAGCGCTCGGCGCGCTTGCCGGAAGTTCCAAGCATGCCGCCAGGCGCTGGCATGATGCGGTATCAACGCGGCGCCACTTCAAACTGAAGATGGCCGATCAGCGCAGTTTTGACTTAAACACGGCGGTGCGCGCGCGCCTGGCTGCCACGCCAATGACCGCTGAGGACGCAGAGCTAATCGTTCAGCGCAATCTGATCCAAACCGGTGACGATCTGTATCAATGGCGCAGCGATCGACGCTTGCGTTGGCCCACCGCGGTGCGTCTTTCTGAAGAGACTGCGCAGTCCTTGCTGCGTGCCATCACGTTACCCACCTTATTGATTGCCGCCGACCCGCCCTCGGTATTTATGTACGAGGCGATCCGCGATCAACGTTTGGCCTGTTTGCCTCAAGCCCAGCGCCACGTGCTGACCGGCGGTCATCACTTGCATATGGAGCAGCCGCTGGCGGTCGCGTCAATAATTGCCCAATGGTTGCCTCAGCACGACGCAGCCCTTTGATTACTTCCCGCCGGGCCAGGCTAGACGGAGGTAGTTCACGAAGCCCTCGCGCGCTTTTATAGGCAGATGACGGAACCAGCGCAATACTGCCTCTTCCTGACTGTCGCGCGCCAAATACTCAAGCTGGATCGCCGACTCGTCTTGAGCGTCGGTGAGCATGCGGCCGCGACCGGTCGCCAGCCACTCAAATCGAACATTCGTTGCCGAAGCGACATGGGCTAGATGGGTAGACGTCGGATTGGCGGCCTGCGCGCTCTCCCACTGTGCAACCGCGCTGCGATGCACGCCGAGGGCTTTGGCCAGCTCGGCCTGCGAATGGCCGATATGGCGTCGGGCTTGGCGGATTCGGATGGAGAGTTCGGACATGGACCCACCTTAAGCTGCTAATGTGCAGTAATGCTAACTAGTTAGCAACTCTTACGGCAACTTGTTTAGAAACACTGTGCTTTTTTATAAAAAACCTATGAATAAAGTAATCATTAGGCGTTAAGTTAGCGAATCTAGCGGTTAGGACTGCTAACTTTTCCTTATTTATTTGCTAACTTGCCAATCGTACCGTCAAGCTCAGCGGGACGCGGAGCGTCGCAAGGATGCGATTCGCGGTGCACTCCCTTCGCACAAGGCCGAGCCATGGATGGCCGGCCCGGAGGGCTCGCATAACACGCACCCTCTGCCGCACATATCCCTTACGCCAAATTATCGTCGTCGCGTCCGCGCTCGACCGGGCGCGACTGGCTGTGAACCACGCGGCAAGCCTATGGCACACCAATTGCATTGACTGGGCAGGTTCCCAAGAAGCGGCCGTTAAGCCATGTCGGACATCAGCTCCATCCTTTCGCAGATTCGATCTTTTGAGACGCAGGCGCGCAGCATGCAGGGTCTCGATCGCACGGGGCTGGGTGGAATGCAGAAGCCCGGTGGCATCAACCCCAACGAATCGACGCCCGGAGTGAGTTTTGGCGACACCTTGAACCAGGCAATCAAGAAGGTTAACTCGAGCCAGGCCGAAGCCGGCAAGTTACGAACCGCTTTTGAAATGGGTGATCCAAAAATTGATCTGGCGCGCGTCATGGTGGCCCAGCAAAGCGCATCGGTAGCATTTAGAGCCACCGTTGAAGTCCGAAATCGACTGGTACAGGCTTACCAGGACGTAATGAATATGCCGTTGTAAGGATGGTGCATAGCCTATGTCTACTCTAACTCTTTCGAATAAGGCGCTTTCGGCGACCGGCGAGACCGTTGAATCGCTGCAGCGCCATGGCGTCTTTAGGCAAGTGTTTGCCATGCTGCTGCTCAGTGCGGCTATTGCTGGCGGTTTATGGTTGTTCTTCTGGACGCAGAAACCACCGATGGTTTCGGTACAAGCCGGCATGGATTCGCGCAGTGCGGCAGAAGTCGCCGACATGCTGCGCACCGAGCAGATCCCTTATGAAATCGACTCGGTTACCGGTGAAGTCAAAGTGGCTGCCGATAGCGTGCAGGTTGTGCGCTTAAAGATGGCTGCATCCGGTCTAAGCGGTAGCAGTAGCCAGGGCATGGCGATGATCGAGAAAGACCCGGGCTTTGGCGTCAGTCAGTTCGTCGAAAATGCGCGTTACCAGCATGCGCTGGAAACCGAGTTAGCCCGCACCATTTCGCAGCTGCGTCCCGTGCGCGAAGCGCGCGTCCATCTGGCCATTCCAAAACCCAGCGCGTTTACCCGGCAAAGTGCGCCGGCAGCGGCATCTGTGGTGCTCAGACTCCAGGCGGGTCGTACTTTGAATCGTCGCGAAGTCGAGGCGATCTCGCATCTGGTCGCATCCAGCATTCCTAACCTCACCGCTGATCGTGTCACCGTGGTCGATGAGAGCGGATCCTTGCTCACACGAGTCGGCGATGATGAGGGTGACTTGAGCGCTGAGCAATTTGAGCGTGTGCGTCGCACCGAAAACAGTTTAGTCGGGAAAATTTCTGAGCTTCTCGAGCCGGTCATCGGCATGGGCCGCGTGCGCAGCCAAATTTCTGTCGACATGGATTTCTCGGTCACCGAAGAAGCGCGCGAAACATTCCGTCCCGAGTCCGCACAGGTTCGCAGCGAGCAGCTCTCACAGAGCAGCCGCAGTGACGGGAAAGCGCAACCGCAGGGCATTCCCGGTGCTACGAGCAATACACCGCCGGGCGAAGAACTTGCGACCGAAGCGGTCGCAACAGGACCCACCGAGTCGAGTTCTAATCAGACCCGTAACTTTGAAATTGACCGCACCTTAAGCCATGTGCGCCAGCCGTCGGGACGCATTCGTCGCATTACCACCGCGGTAGTCTTGGATAATATTTCTGAAACAGACGCCGAAGGTGTGGTCAGCATGCGTCCGTTAACACCGGAAGAGCTGACCCGGATGGAATCACTGGTCAAAGAAGCAGTCGGCTTCGATGCGAATCGCGGCGACTCAGTGGCTGTGGTGAATGCTCCGTTCGTGCGTCCTGAGCCATTGGCCGAGGGCGAAGGCCCGGCAATTTACGAGAATCCGCAGTTCATGGAGTGGGGCCGAATTGGAATTGGCGCGGCAATTGTGCTTGCATTGATATTCTTGGTGCTACGCCCCGCGCTGCGTACCTTGCTGAACCCGCCGCGCAGTTACGCCAGCGGTGATCCGGACGCGATGGAAGCGCAGAACCTTGGCACGCCGCAGGCAGTGCAGGGTCGGGCAACAGGTAATTTGGCTTTGAGCAATCAAGGCCAGCAAAAAATGGTGCCGCAAACGCAGTACGACGCCGCTCTTGAAGCAGCGCGCGCAGCGGTCGCGGAGGATTCCAAGCGTGTAGCACAGGTCGTAAAAGACTGGGTGGCCAGCGATGCCTAACGAAGAAAACGTCGCCACTGGCGACAGCAAAATTAGCGGCACTCAACGCGCCGCATTACTGCTGCTCTCTTTAGGAGAAGCCGAAGCTGCGGAAGTGCTCAAGCACATGACCTCAAAGGAAGTGCAGAAGCTGGGCACTGCGATGGCGTCGGTTGGTGGCATCACCCGGCCCGTGATTGAGCGGGTGATTCTGGATTTTGCTGACTACCTGGCGAACCAAACGTCGCTAGGTATTGGCGCCGATGATTATGTGCGAAAAGTGCTGGTCCAGGCGCTCGGCTCAGATCGTGCCGGTGGCGTGATGGATCGAATCCTGATGGGGCGAAACACGTCCGGTCTGGATACCTTGAAATGGATGGACGCTCGTTCTATCGCTGACTTGATTCGCAGCGAGCATCCGCAAATTATTGCCATTGTGCTGGTGCATTTGGATTCGGATCAGGCCGCCGAAGTGCTCAAGCACCTCTCGGAAAAAGTTCGATCCGACGTATTGCTGCGTATTGCCACCTTAGATGGCGTTCCGCCGAATGCGCTTAATGAACTCAACGACATCATGGAGCGTCAGTTCTCCGGTAGCCAGAACGTGAAATCTTCGAATATGGGCGGCGTTCGTGTTGCCGCAAATATCCTGAACTTTATCGACGGTGGCAACGATCAAATCATTCTCGGCGAGATCGGCAAAATTGATACGGGCCTGGCTGACCAAATTCAAGAGCTCATGTTCGTATTCGATAATCTGGCTGAAGTTGACGATCGTTCGATGCAAGCGATTTTGCGTGAAGTGCCGGGTGATCGTTTGCCGTTGGCACTGCGCGGCGCGGGTGCGCTGGTAAAAGACAAAGTGCTCAAAAATATGTCGCAGCGTGCAGCAGCGATTCTGACTGAAGATATGGAAGATCGCGGGCCGGTCAAGCTTTCCGAAGTGGAACTGGCGCAAAAAGAAATCCTGGTCATCGTTCGTCGTTTGGCCGATGAAGGCACGATTACTCTGGGTAGTGGCGCCGAGGAAATGGTATGAGTGAGGCGGCCACCAAGGTATGGAAGGCGCCGGAACTTAATCCATCGCCGGGCAGCTTACACCGGATGCCAACGGTCGATGAGTTACAGGCCGTCGAAGCCTCAGCGCGTCAGGCCGGCTTCAAGGCCGGGCATGCCGAAGGCTTTGCCGCAGGCCAAACTGACGTACGCAAGTTAATTGCACAGATCGAAGGCATTGTCGCCAGCTTTTCCCGACCGCTTTCGCAGCTCGATGAAGAAGTGCTCAACGCGATCGGCGACCTGTCGGTCAATATTGCCGGTGCGCTGATGGCACGTGAGTACGCAGCCGATACGCAGTTGCTTAAAGAACTGGTTACCGCCGCGATTGAGTCGGTAGGTAACGTCGAACGACAAGTCGAAGTGCGCTTGCATAGCGATGATCTCGCGGCAATCGGTAGTTCGTTTCCGAAATTACCCACCGTACGATTTGTCGCCGACTCGAGCATACGGCGCGGTGACGTGCGCGTGCATGCCGACTCGGTGCGTATTGATGGCGCGCTTGAAAGTCGATTGAAAACTACACTCGCTGAATTGATGGATCGCGACGAGGCCACACCATGAGTGCCGCTGTCGCCGGCAATGTAATTGAAGAGCGCAATGCGCGATTAACGCAGAAGCTGCGCGCTTTGACGCCAAATACGGAAAACCTCGGGCTCAGCAAAGAAGGCGTTTTACGTCGAGCGGTCGGCCTTACTCTGGAAGCCAGTGGCTGCGAGCAACCCCTGGGCGCATCGTGCGATGTGCAAACCGCACGCGGCGACTGGGTGCAGGCTGAAGTTGTCGGGTTTTCCGGCGACCGGACCTTTTTAATGCCGACTAAATCGGTACATGGCTTGCTGCCTAAAGCGCGAGTTGTTCCCGCTGCTCAATTTGGTCGAGTTGAAGTCTCTGAGCGTTTGCTGGGTCGGGTTATTGACGCTAACGGTGCGCCGTTAGACGGGCGTGCTGCAATTCGCGGCGAAGCCACCGTAGGCATGATGGGTGAGCAGATCAATCCCCTGATGCGTGAGCCAATCAGTCACTCATTGGACGTAGGTGTTCGTTCGATCAATGCACTGCTGCCGATTGGTCGCGGTCAACGCGTGGGTTTGTTTGCCGGCTCGGGTATCGGTAAGTCGACTTTGCTGGGCATGATGACCCGATATACCAAGGCAGACGTCATCGTCGTGGGTTTGATCGGTGAGCGAGGTCGAGAAGTACGCGACTTTGTGGAAAGCACCT
The DNA here is from genome assembly GCA_965368785.1 of uncultured Gammaproteobacteria bacterium. Taxonomy (GTDB): domain Bacteria; phylum Pseudomonadota; class Gammaproteobacteria; order Xanthomonadales; family Xanthomonadaceae; genus Silanimonas. The sequence continues at coordinate 9,347 of CBDUOG010000021.1, forward strand.
TAGGTCAAAGTGGCTTGAAGCGCGCAGTGGTTGTTGCCGCACCTGCCGATAGCCCGCCCTTAGCGCGTATCCACGGAGCCATGCGGGCAACCGCAATTGCTGAGTGGTTTCGTGATCAGGGTCTGGATGTGCTTTTGCTTATGGATTCACTAACCCGCTTTGCTCAAGCGCAACGCGAAATTGGTTTGTCGGTTGGCGAGCCACCGACCACGCGTGGTTATCCGCCGTCTGTGTTCGCCAAGTTGCCCGGTCTGGTTGAGCGCGCAGGCATGGGCCCGGCCGGGCGCGGCTCAATTACTGCTTTTTATACCGTGCTCACCGAGGGCGATGATCAACAGGAGCCCATCTCCGACGCCAGTCGCGCAATTCTGGACGGTCATATCGTGCTCTCGCGGCGGATTGCCGATTCGGGTTTGTACCCGGCGATCGATATTGAAGCCTCGGTCAGCCGTGTTGCTCATGAAATCACTGATCCGGAGTGGCGCGCACGCATTCGACAAGTTCGCCAATTGATCGCCGCATTCAATACGCAGCGCGACCTGATTGCAATTGGCGCGTACCAGCGCGGCAGCGATCCGATGGTCGACGAGGCGATTGAGCGCTGGCCGGATATTCAGAATTTCCTGAATCAGGATGTGGCCGAAGCGTCGCATCTGGAGGATAGTAAGCGTGAATTGATCAATCTGTTGGATCGGCCATTATGAAACTGAAATCAGAACGAATGGATCCCCTGATTGAGCGCGCCAAAGACCGCGAAGACCATGCGGCAAAGAAATTTTCTGCGCAGAACAGTGAGCTCAGCCAACAAGAAAGGCGGCTTCAGGACCTGGCGCAGTTTCGAGAAGAATATAGCGGCCAACTGGAAAGCGGCTCGATCATCAATCCGGCGCTTCTGCGTAACCGCATTGCTTTTATTGAGCGCGTCGAACAAGCGGTGTCACAGCAAAAGGAAGTCCTGGAAAAAACCCGGGACCGCCTCGAAATTGAACGCACGCGTTTAATGTTAGCTAGTCGAGATAAACAAGTTCTGAAAAAACTGGCCGACAGTTATCGCGGCGAAGAGGCGCGGGTTAATGAGAAGCGCCAGCAGAATATTTTAGATGAGTTATCGAGTCGCAATCCGCCCAAGGCGCTCGGCTCGGACCCGGAGGACACCCCATGATTCCCGCAACAAACAACTCAGGCCTATCGCTCAATGTATTGGGGTCATCGACCGCCGACGTGCCCGCAGCGGAAGACGTGACGGCACACAGCCCGAGCGACGCTTTTGCAAAGTGGCTCAAGGGTAATGCACCCGACGAGCCTGCGGCTTTGCCGACGGGCGTGTTTAATCAGTTGCCCGGGACCTCGACCCAAGGCCCGTTCGGCAGCAACGAGCTAAGCGCCAGTGCTACCGAGTGGGACTTGTCCGAGGTTGACTCAAGCTCAGTCGGCGGCTGGCCGCCTTTGGGCCTGGCTGCTTTGTTTGCTGATACGGCGGTGGTTTCCGACGCCCCCGCACAGGCGCTCAGCGCGCACTCGATGAACCCGCTAAGCGCGAAGATCAATGCACAGGCCATTGCCGCTGGTGCGAGTCTTACGGGTAACCGCGTTTCTGCGGCCACTTTAAGTGTTGCCGAGTCGCCGCTGACCGCGTTGTCTCAAATAGGCACCGCCCTGAGTCAGGGTGAGGGCGATCAGCAATCAGCTGATCCCAATGCCTTACTGGCCCGATCGAGCGTGAACAATGGCCAGAGCAACAGTGCAAATGCCAACGGTTCTGCCGCTCCGGCATTAGCGGTCGCGGAAATTTCGGTCAAATCCGTGACGATGAAGACCGAGGCGCTGGCTACCGACCTGAAAGGCCAGCCATTGGATGTCCATTCAAAAGTTCCTGAGATCGCATTGGATCGGAGCAATGACAACTTTCAGCCATTAGTCCAGTTGACGCGTGCAGAATCGGTGTCGCGCGGTCTAGAGACGGCCAGCATCTTGGATAAGCCGCTGGCAATGAATAATCCGAAATTTGCCTCAGAAATGGGTCAGCGGATCGTTTTTATGGCGGGTAAAGGCATCAGTAATGCGCAAATCCGGATCAACCCCGAAGGCATGGGGCCGATCGAGATTTCACTGAGTGTCGATGGCGACAAGGTACGCGCCGATTTTACGGCGCAACAGTCAGAAACCCGCCAGCAGCTCGAGCAACAATTACCGCGACTGCGCGACGCGTTAAATCAGCAAGGCCTGAATCTGTCCCAGGCTAACGTTGGGGACCAGTCCAAATCTCGAGCTGACGCCCAGAAAACCGCCAATGATGCCGAAATCACAGGTGATGACTCAGCCGCGGCGGCCGCTAAAGTGACCGGCAATACGGCCGTTAGCCGGCGAATCGGCCTGCTCGACGAGTACGTCTAGGCCGTTTGCCTGGCTGATTGAGCGGTAAAACGCGGGAACGGCACACTGCTTGCATGAAGCTTGGGGAGTCCTCAAGGAAGTGCTAGCCCTATGTCCGCTAAACCCGCCCCGCCCGCTGAAGCCCCTGTTGCTGAGGCAAAAAAACCGCCGTCCCTAATCGTAATCGTCCTGGTCAGTGCTATTGCCGCTGGCGCCGTCGGTGGCGGTGTCGCATGGTTTGTCGGAAGCAAGGCTGCCGCGCCTCCGTCCGCTGAAGAAGCCAAGGTTGAAGAAGAAGCGCCGATCGAAAAACCGGCCCTTCCCGCCAAGTACTACGCCCTGACCCCGCCTTTTGTTGTGAACCTCAGCGGTGAGCGCGGAGTTAAATACCTGCAGATTGAGTTGCAGGTGATGACCCGCGACGAGCAGTCTTTCGCCGACATCAAAATTCATGAACCGGCAATCCGCAATGCGTTATTGCTGTTGTTCTCTCAGCAAGAAGCCAATGCCCTGACCGAGCGCTCTGGCAAAGAAGAGCTGCAAGCCAAAGCATTAGCCGAAGTGCAAACCGTCTTACAAGCCGAAACCGGCAAGCCCGGTGTCGAAACGCTCTTGTTCACCAGCTTTGTCATGCAGTAAGCGAATCAGACTATGAGCGGATCAGACGTACTCTCACAAGACGAAATTGATGCCCTGTTGCACGGCGTTGATTCGGGTTCGGTTGAAACCGATGGCCCGACATCCCTGCCCGGCGAGGCAAAAAATTTCGACTTCGCCACGCAGGACCGCATCGTGCGTGGTCGCATGCCGACCCTGGAAATGGTCAACGAGCGATTTGCCCGTATGTGGCGGGTCGGATTGTTCGGCCTGCTCCGGCGGTCGGCCGATTTGTCGGTGCGTGGTATTGAGATGCAGAAATTCGGCGACTACCTGCATTCATTGTATGTGCCGACCAATCTCAATTTGATTCGCATGAAGCCGTTGCGCGGCACCGGTCTGGTTGTTTTTGAGCCGACTCTGGTATTCGCCGTACTGGATAGTTTTTTCGGTGGTGCCGGCAAGCATCACGCAAAAATTGAAGGGCGTGAATTCACCCCGACTGAAATGCGTGTCATTCAATTGATGCTCAATCAGGCCTTTGCTGATTTAACCGAAGCGTGGGCACCGGTGATGAAAGTGGAGTTTGAATACGTGAACTCCGAAGTCAACCCGCACTTCGCCAGCATTGTGAGCCCTCGCGAATATGTGGTTGTCAGCAAATTCCACGTTGAGCTCGATGGTGGCGGTGGTGACGTACACATCACATTGCCGTACTCCATGCTCGAACCGCTGCGCGAACTGCTGGATTCGGGCATGTCCAGTGATCGTGCCGAGAAGGATGAAAGCTGGATCCGCATGCTGCGTGAACAGATTCAGCTTGCGAGCGTGCAGATGAGCGGTATTTTGGCCAGCAAAAAAATGACGGTGCGCGAACTGTCACAGCTCAAAGTTGGCGACATCTTACCGATCGATGTCAGCCCGCAAATTCCACTAATGGTTGAGCATATCCCGATGTTTTCCGGGCAATTCGGTCAGTCCAATGGCCACAACGCCATCAAAATTTCCGAAGTCCACCCACCGTCCATGAAGCCGGTAATTACCGCAGGAATGACGACATGAGCCAGACCACACCCACACCTGCCGAGTTTGATGAAGTTAAGCCATCAGATGCCGGTGGTAAAGATGTCCTTAATTTGGATCACATCCTTGATGTGCCCGTCACGATCACACTCGAAGTGGGTCGTGCGCGTATGCCCATCCGTAGCTTGTTGCAGCTGAACCAGGGTTCGGTTGTTGAACTCGAGCGCGGCGCCGGTGAGGCCTTGGATGTGTATGTTAACGGCACCTTGATTGCGCAAGGCGAAGTCGTCGTTGTTAACGATCGCTTCGGTGTTCGCCTGACCGATGTGGTCAGTCCGAGCGAACGCATTCGCCGCCTGCGTTAATCCTATGATTATTGCTTCTGCCACTCAAGCGGTCGCCGATGTCAGTGTAAAAGCTGCGCAAACCGCGCCCGCGTTAAGCGGTCCCAGTTTGCTGAGCAGTTTTTTTGCGTTGTTCCTGGTGATCGGCCTGGTGATTGCAATCGCCTGGTTATTGCGCCGGGTACCGGGCTCTTCGCTGCGACCGATGGAAAATTTCCGCGTGGTAAGTTCGCTCGCGCTTGGCGGAAAAGAAAAGCTCGTGCTGGTTGAAATCAATGGCGAGCAAATGGTTCTCGGTGTCACTGCACATCAAGTAAACCTCGTGCATCAATTAAGCACACCGCTGGCGGCCAATGTTCCGGCGGCAGTGAGTTTTTCAGATTGGCTGAAAAAGCTTCAGAGCAAGGACGCCTAGCATGCATCAGATTCTTCGCTACTGGCCGGCCTTGCTTATTGCCTTGCTTGCGTTTGTCCCGGGCGCTGCCTTTGCTCAAGATGCGGTGACCGCCGGTTTGCCTCAAGTAAAAATCGCAAACGTAGGCGATGAAGAGGTGAGCTTAAATTTGGCCGTGCTGCTGGGCATGACCGCCATCACTTTGTTGCCGGCATTGTTGTTGTCGATGACTGCGTTCATTCGCGTCATCGTCGTACTGGCGCTCCTGCGCACAGCGCTGGGCACCGGTCAAACTCCATCGAATCAAATTTTGGTCGGCCTGGCACTGTTTCTGACCGCGATGATTATGATGCCGGTAACCGATCAGGCCTGGGCCAACGGCATTTCGCCTTACCTGGATGGAAAGATCGATTTTCAAACCGCCTGGTCACTCTCCAGTGAGCCATTCCGCAACTTTATGCTGGCCCAGGTGCGCGACACCGATTTGATGACCTTTGCCGGCCTGGCTGGAAACACCACAGGTTATGCCACACCTGCGGACGTGCCATTTAGTGTTTTGGCCGCATCGTTCGTGACCAGCGAATTGAAGACCGCGTTTGAAATTGGTTTTCTAATTTACATTCCGTTCGTGATTATCGATTTGGTGGTCGCCAGCGTGTTGATGTCGATGGGCATGATGATGCTCTCGCCCATGTTGGTCTCGGCACCATTCAAAATTCTGCTGTTCGTACTGGTTGACGGTTGGGTGCTGGTGGTCACCACGCTCGCCGCGAGCTTCAATCCGCCATGAATCCCGAAACTGCTCTCACCGAACTGCGTCTGGGGCTTGAGCTCGCGCTCATCGTCGGCGGACCGCTGTTGATGATCGTTTTGGTCGTGGGTGTGTTGGTTGGTGTGATGCAGGCCGCCACGCAAATCAACGAGCCAACCGTGCCGTTTGTAGCCAAAGCCATTGCGATTACTGCCGGCCTCGCGGCGATGGGCTCCTTCCTGCTCGGCCAAATGGTCGAATACACCATCGCTTTGTATCAGCGGATCCCGCACCTGATCGGCGGCTGATATGTTGCTGGCGGCCACAATCCCGGACATTTTGATCGACGGCCAGATGCTGTTCTCGGTCATCAATGATCTGATGTGGACCAGCGCCCGCGTAACCGGTTTAGTGATGGTGGCGCCGCTGATTGGCAGCCGCGGCACACCGGTGCGGGTCAAAACCATGTTCATTTTTGCTCTGGCCTTTGCCTTGACACCCTATTCGGGTGCTGCGCCATTGGATGCCGGCGTCAACGCCAGCTCGGTCTTATTGGTTGGGCGCGAAATGTTGATTGGCTTATCGATGGGTTTTATTTTGCGCCTCGCTTTTGAAGCCGGTTCGGTTGCCGGCGAACTCATGGCGCAAGGCACCGGCCTGTCCTTTGCGACATTGGCCGATCCAATTCGCGGCACCAATTCCGGTGTTTTGGCGCAGTGGTTCAGTATTGCCTTTGGTCTTCTATTCTTTGCCATGAATGGTCATCTCGGATTGATCGAGATGATCGTAGGAAGTTACCGCGCTGTGCCATTGGACGGACAGATCGCCGATGTCAGCATGAGTTTGGCAACGGTCAATCAGTATTTTGGCTTAGTGCTGCGTGAAGGCGCATCCATCGCGCTGCCGGTGATGTTGGCCATGCTTGTGGTCAACCTGAGTTTTGGTGTGCTCTCTCGCGCCGCCTCGGCGCTCAACCCGATTCAGTTAGGTTTGCCGGCATCGGTGCTGCTGGGTCTGTTCCTGCTCACCGCAACCGTGGGTGAGCTGCTGCCCCAGGTTGAGGCGCTGTTTGCTCAAGCGTTCGCTACGGCCGCCGGCATGTGGAGTCCGGGCTGATGGCACAGGAAAACGAAAACGGTCAGGAGAAAACCGAAGAGCCGACCGAGAAGCGGCTTAAGGATGCGCGCGAAAAAGGTGACACCGCGCGTTCGCAAGAATTAAGCACAGCCGCCATGTTTGTGTGTGTTGCAGCTGGCTTGCTGTTCTTCGCCCAAGGTATCAGCATTGGCGCGCAAGACTGGATGCGCGAGGCCATGGTGAACGCCGGCAGCGCAGCGGGTCGCGAGCAGTTACTGTTTGGCCAGGCCGGCATGATGCTGGTACGTCTGCTCTGGGTGGTGCTGCCGTTGGTTGCAGTGTGTATTCTGGCCGGTTTCATTGCGCCCACGCTGATGGGTGGCTTTCTGATCAGCGCCAAGTCTCTGGTGCCCAATCCGTCGCGTATGAGCCCGATGTCTAATCTCAAACGCATTTGGGGCCACCAGGGATTTGCTGAGCTTTTGAAGTCGCTGTTGCGGGTCGCGATTCTTGGCGGCGTGGGCTGGCTGTATTTCTATCTGCAATCCGACGAATTACTCGCGCTGGTCCATCAACCCCTGGAGGTTGCGGTAAACGGCGGGATCAAACTGGCAATCGGCGTGTTGATCTCGATGGCGGCTGGCTTATCGCTATTGGCTGCGGTGGATGCGCCGTATCAAAAGTGGTCGTGGAAAAACCGTCAGAAAATGACCCGCCAGGAATTGCTCGATGAACTCAAAGAAACCGAAGGCAAGCCCGAAGTAAAAGCGGCAATCCGTCGCGCTCAGCAGAAAGCCGCTAAGCATCGAATGATGGAGGACGTGCCGACCGCCGATGTGGTGCTGGTCAACCCAACACATTATGCAGTGGCGCTCAAATACGATCGATCGGGCAAAGGCGCACCCAAATTGGTGGCCAAAGGCGTGGAAGAAGTGGCCCTGGCAATTCGCAAAATTGCCGACGGAAACCGCGTACCTATCGTCTCTGCACCGCCTTTGGCACGCGCCTTGTATCGAGATGTAGAGATCGGTCGGGAGATTCCAGTGAAACTTTACTCTGCAGTGGCGCAAGTCTTGTCGTATGTCTATCAATTGCAGGCTTTCGTGCCCGGTCGCGGTCGCATGCCGGTGCTGCCTGATTTGGATGTGCCGGACGCGCCGGAGGCTTAGTTGATGTCAGCCCAACTCGCACCGGCCGAGCGCGGATTTCCTTCGCTTCAGCAATTATTCCAACAAGGGCTCGGCGCACCGATTGTGGTGATGCTGATGCTGGCGATGTTGGTGGTGCCGCTGCCAACCCCTGCTCTGGATGCACTGTTTACCTTCAATATCGCCAGCTCGCTGGTGGTCATGCTCGCGGTTGTCTACGTTAAGCGCCCGCTGGACTTTACGATCTTCCCCACCGTATTGCTGTTGACCACTTTGATGCGGCTTTCGCTCAATGTGGCCTCTACCCGTATCGTTTTAATGAATGGCCACACCGGAACCCACGCTGCCGGTGATGTGATCGAATCCTTCGGCGCCTTTGTCATCGGCGGCAACTATGCGGTCGGCTTGATCGTGTTCATCATTCTGACGATTATTAACTTCATCGTGATCACCAAGGGTGCAACACGAATTTCAGAAGTATCGGCTCGATTCATTCTCGACTCATTGCCCGGCAAGCAAATGGCGATCGATTCGGATATGAACGCCGGCATGATCAATCGCGAAGAAGCGAAAATTCGCCGTGATGAAGTCCGCGAAGAGGCTGACTTTCATGGCTCAATGGATGGTGCCAGTAAATTTATTCGTGGCGATGCGATCGCCGGTATCTTGATTTTGGTGGTCAGTGTCGTCGGCGGATTGGCCATCGGCATGCTGCAGCATGACTTGGATTTTAAACAGGCCGCAGAAAACTACGTGCTGTTGGCGATCGGTGATGGACTGGTAGCGCAGCTGCCGGCTTTACTGATTTCGACGGCTGTAGCTGTGCTGGTTACCCGCGTATCACGTTCGCAGGACATGGGTGGCGCACTGTTTGGTCAAGTCTTTGGTCAACACCGCGCGCTGGGAATTGCTGCCGGTCTGATTGGTCTGGTCGGTCTGGTGCCGGGCATGCCGAACCTTATCTTCTTGAGCTTCGCTGCGATACTCGGATTTTTTGCCTATCGCGTGTACCAAAAGTCGCAGAAAGAACAGCAGGCCAAAGCCCGCACGCAAACCGAACTCGGCGAGCAAGTGCCTTCAGCGCATGCCGATTTGAGTTGGGATGAATTGCGGCCGGTTGACTCCCTGGGTCTTGAGGTCGGTTTTAAATTGATTCCGATGGTGGATAAAACTCAGGGCGGCGAATTAATGGCGCGGATTAAAGCCGTGCGCCGTAAGCTCAGCCAGGATTTAGGCTTTTTAGTCCCCGCGGTGCATATTCGCGACAACTTGGATATGGCCCCGGGCCACTACCGGATTTTAATTCACGGCGTCTCGGTGGCCGAGGGCGATATTTATCCGGACCGCGAGATGGCGCTCAATCCCGGACAGGTTTTCGGTCAGCTCGATGGCATCAAAGGTAAAGATCCGGCATTCGGCCTGGAGGCTATTTGGATTCAGCCCGCGCAGCGTGCTCATGCCGAATCCGTGGGCTATACCGTGGTTGATGCCGCCACCGTGGTGGCGACCCACCTGTCGCATCTGATCCGCGAGCATTCGGCTGAGCTCTTGGGCCACGAAGAGACTCAGCAACTGCTGGAAAGCCTCAAGCGCGTTTCACCCAAGCTCGTCGAAGATTTGACGCCCAAGCTGATGTCGATGGCCACGGTTTCCCGGGTACTGCAGAACCTATTGGCCGAGCGTGTTCCTGTGCGCCAGATTCGCCAGATCGTTGAGGCGCTGGTCGAGCACGGGGCGACGACAGCCGACCCGAGCAGCCTGACCGCCGCAGTGCGCAATGCGGTGGGCCGCTTTATCGTTCAGGAAATCAATGGAAGCAACCCGGAATTGGCTGTTTACACGCTGGCCCCGGCTTTGGAACGCATCTTGCAAGACTCAGTTAGCGGCAACGCCACAGCGCTGGAGCCGGGACTGGCTGAACGTCTGCACCAAAGTCTTGATGACTGCGTGCAGCGCCAGCAAGCCCGGGGAGAACCTTCGGTGCTGTTGGTCCCGGAATCAGTTCGATCGGTTCTGGCTCGGTTGGTGCGGCACAGCGTCCCCTCACTGTCGGTTTTGGCCTACAGCGAGGTACCAGAAGATAAGCGGGTGAAATTAATCGGCGCCATTGGTTAATCAGCCCATAGCAAAGCGGAGAGCGTCAAATGAGGATCAAGCGTTTTGTCGGTCCAGACATGCGGTCAGTGTTTCGGATGGTGCGTGATGAGCAAGGGGCCGATGCGGTCATTCTGTCTAATCGCACGGTTGCCGGTGGTGTCGAAGTGCTGTCAGCGACCGAGTTTGATCCGGCCCTGGCGCAAGATGCCATTCGTGCCTTGATGCCACCGGAGCGCAATCGGATTTCCCCGGTTGATGAGCCCCGCGATGACGCGCCCCGTTCAGATCGCCAGCGCCCCACAAACTGGAGCCGCGGTGGCCTTCAAGCCAGCGACTTTGATGCAGCAATCAACTCAACGGCTCCCGCTTCCAGCGAAAAGCCGCAAGCACGAACCGCTTACTCGGAACATGTCGTGCGCGAGCATGCGCTGCCGGCAAGCACAGCAAAATCGACCAGCAACAAAATCATTGAAAAAACCGACACCCAGATTCAAGCGGTAATGAACGAACTGGACCGTGAAGACAACCAGCGAAAAAATGCTGGGCTCTCTGCGGTACCGGTGCGCATCTCACCATGGGATGAGGATCCCAGCCTGCGCCAGGTCCGCGACGAACTGGCATCGATGCGCCATGTAATCGAACGCGAAATGCAACGGTACAACGATGAGCGCCTGCGCGGTTCACCGGCACGGGCCAGCGCGATGGCCTTGCTCAGTGAGTACGGTTGCGACGAACACCTGGCGCGCGCGGTTGCGCTGCGCATCCCCAGTGACGCCGACGTTAAACGTACGCGCGGGCTGGTGCTATGTCATTTGTCGAAAATGATTCCCACTTTAAGTCACGACCCACTCGAAGAGTCGGGCGTTATTGCGCTGATCGGCCCGACCGGTGCCGGTAAAACCACCACCATTGCCAAACTGGCTGGTGGTTATGCCGACAAGCATGGCTCACGCAATATCGCTCTGGTCACCACCGACACGATGCGACCCGGCGGTCGCGAACAATTGCATGCCTATGGGCGTCAATTGGGCATTACCGTGGTTGAAGCCGGTGGCCAGGAGGCGTTAATGCCTACTTTGGAACGCCTGAGTGACTACCGCATGGTGTTGATTGATACGGTGGGCCATGGTCCACGCGATCGTGCTCTGGGCGGTCAATTAACCTGGCTGCGCGCAGCAGGAAAAGTGCGCTCGATTCTGGTCATGCCAGCCAATTCGCATCCGACCGATCTGGAAGACGTGGTTCGTCGTTACCGAGGCATTGTGCCGGAAGCGGCGGTACTTACGAAAATTGATGAAACATTCCGTTTAGGCGGCGCCATTTCAGTTCTGGCACGTCACGGCATGCCGCTGGCCTGGACCACCGATGGCCAAAAGGTTCCCAACGATATTGCCCGCGCTGAAGGCGCAGCTTTGTCACTCAGACTTGAGTCTATGCGGCGTGAGGCGCATGCTCCAAGTGACACTCACAGCGGAGACAACCATGCCGTCGCCTGAGTCAGCGAAACACCAGACCCGCGTTTTAGCCGTAAGTAGCGGTAAAGGCGGTGTGGGAAAAACAAACGTGTCGGTCAATTTGGCCGTGGCACTGGCGCATGCCGGTGACCGCACTTTATTGCTCGATGCCGACTTGGGCATGGCCAACGTCGACGTACTCTTAAATTTAACCGCAAAGCAGACTTTGGCCGATGTTCTGGCCGGTCGTTGCGAGCTCAATGACATTATTTTGAAAGGGCCGCACGGCTTGGGAATTATTCCTGCGGCATCCGGCATACACCGGATGTCGGAATTGAGCACCTCAGAGCACGTGGGTCTGATTCATGCGTTTTCGCAACTGGATCAACCCATCGATAACTTAGTCATTGATACCGCCGCCGGTATTACCGACAGCGTACTGACGTTCTGTCAGGCCGCACATGAAGTGATTGTGGTCGTGTGCGATGAGCCGACGTCGATTACTGATGCCTACGCACTGATGAAGGTTTTGCGCAACGAGCGCAATCTTGATCGTTTTCAAATCCTGGCAAACCAGACGCGCGGGCCCAACGAAGGTCGCTTGCTCTACGAAAAGCTCTCCGGCGTCGCCGAGCGTTTTCTCGATGTCAGTCTAAATTTTCTTGGCGCGATCCCGCACGACGATTGGCTGCGTCGCGCCGTTCAAAGACAAAGCGCAGTCACCGAAGTGTATCCGGGCAGTTATTCGGCTCAAGCATTTCGCGAAGTGGCTACACGCATCCGTCGCTGGAGCGTGCCGCAAAGCCCGAGAGGGAACGTTGAGTTCTTCCTCGAGCGATTGGTTGCAACCAGAGGAGTTGCCGCATGATCACCGCCCCCGCCGCACAGTACAAGGCTGTGCAAAAATCTGCCTATGAAGATGCTGTTGAGCGTTACGCCGACTTAGTCCGCCGTATTGCCCACCATCTTGCGGCCCGTTTACCTTCGAGCGTCGAAGTGGACGACTTGATTCAGGCGGGGATGATTGGCTTGATTGAAGCGTCGCGTAATTACGATCCGGAGCAGGGTGCAACATTTGAGACCTATGCATCAATCCGTATTCGTGGGTCGATGATCGATGAGATTCGTCGAGGTGACTGGACCCCGCGTTCGGTACATCGCAAGGTACGTGAAGCCGGCGAAATTACCCGCGACATTGAGCAACGCACCGGCCGCGCCGCGGGCGCCAAAGAAGTGGCTGATGCGATGCAGATGCCGATTGAAGAATATAACCGCCTGCTTGAAGACGCGGCGTGCGGTCAGATACTAAGCCTGGAATCGCACGTTGAAGACAATGGCGAAGCACGCTTGGCGCGCGCAGTGACCCACACCCCGCAAATTGAAGCAGAGCGCAATGAGTTCAGAGAGTCGCTTGCCGCAGAAATTGCCGAGCTGCCTGATCGTGAGCAATTGGTGCTTTCCTTGTACTACGAACAGGAAATGAATTTACGTGAAATTGGTGCCGTCCTCGGCGTCAGCGAGTCGCGAGTTTGTCAGATTCACGGGCAGGCTATGTTGCGGCTGCGTGCGCGGATGGGCGATTTCGCCTCCAGTGAGCTGTTAGAAAAGGAAAATCAAAGCTAGTATCTAAGCTTCACGATTTGTCTTTGGGCAAATTCCAGTAATCGCAAGGACGACTTGATCGTCATGGATTTAGGCCATGGACAAAAATATTAGAGTTTTGATTGTTGATGATTTCGCTACGATGCGTCGAATCATCAAAAATTTTCTGGCCGACTTAGGTTTTATGAATACCGAAGAAGCCGACGACGGCAGTCGTGCTTTGCCGATGCTTGAAGAGAGTGAGTTTGGTTTGGTCATTACTGACTGGAATATGCCGCAGATGAATGGCATGGAATTGCTCAAAAAAATCCGGGCCCATGACAAGCTCAAGACCATACCCGTTCTGATGGTGACCGCCGAAACCAAGCGTGAGCAAATTGTTGAGGCTGCCGCCTGCGGTGTAAGCGGCTACATCATTAAACCGTTTACCGCGAAAACCCTTGAAGAAAAAATTAAAAAAGCCTTTCAGACCGGCGGTCCAACGGCCTGAGCCCCCTAACCCTGATTAACTCGCCGAGCTATGGGAGGAATTTGCCCTCAAGCTCATCGGCGTTATGTCGATATATAGCCTATGGATAGATTAACGATTACCGGCCTCGTGCTCGTCGTGGTCGCGCTGCTTGGCGGTAGTTTGGCCAAGGGAGCCGGCTTGGGCGCGCTGTGGAATTTAGCCGGCTTTATTATTGTGGTATTCGGAACGATTGGCGCGGTGTTTGTGCAGGTCGGCATGAATACCTTCAAGCGCGGCATGCGGATGTCGCGCTGGATATTCACCCCTCCGCATCTGGACCGCCGCGTTGTGGTCAGCAAAGTGGTTGAATGGAGCGGCGTCGCGCGTAAGCAGGGCCTGCTCGGTCTGGAATCGCAGATCGGTAAAGAGGCTGATCCGTTTACCCGTAAAGGCTTGCAATTATTGGTGGATGGTTCCGAACCCAAAGTGATCCGCGAGACGCTGGAAGTCGATATCGACTCTTACGCCAGTTCCGATTTCCAAGCGGCCAAAGTATTTGAAGCGGCCGGCGTTTACGCCCCGACCCTGGGCATTATTGGTGCGGTACTGGGCTTGATGTCGGTCATGCAAAATCTCTCTGATCCGTCCAAACTCGGCCCGGGTATTGCGGCAGCATTTACCGCAACCATTTACGGCATTGCTCTAGCCAACTGTCTGTTTCATCCGGTCTCCAACAAACTCAAGGGCATCATCATCCGCCGAAGTGGTGATCGCAGTATGTTGGTCGACGGCTTAATTGCAATCGCCGAAGGCGAAAATCCGCGGGTGATTCAAAGCCGGCTCGAAGGCTACCTGAACTAGGTGCGCTGATGAAACGGCGCCGATTATTTGATGAGCAATCGCACCATGAAGCCTGGGCAATTCCCTACGCCGATTTGCTGACTTTGCTGTTGGCATTTTTTGTCGTGATGTATGCGATCTCTTCGGTTAACGAAGGAAAATACCGAGTGCTCTCCGACGCATTAGCGGGCGCATTCAGTGGAAAGTCGTCGCAGCGCACGCCGGATAGTAACAGCAGCTTCTCGGATGCCGGTTATCCCGGCGGAAGACGTGACGATGTATCGGGCGGTTTTGCCGATGAAGATCCCTTTGCCACCATGGTCGACGCCAAATCCGATCTACCCATTGATTTAGGCGGCACCAGTGCCGCGGAAGTGAGCGCGCAACAACAGCTGGGAAAAATTGCCGACGAAATTGATCAATCGATGGCGCAATTTATTGAAGATGACCAGATCCGCGTTACCCGCAATAGTTTGTGGCTGGAAATCGATATTAAATCGGACCTGCTATTCCCCAGCGGCTCGGCGCAACTGGAAACTCCGGCACAAGACATTATCCGCAAGCTCGCGCAGGCTTTGGCCACGTCGCCCAATCGGATCCGGGTGGAAGGACATACCGATAATCAACCCATCAGCACCACCGCGTTTCCGTCCAACTGGCAGCTGTCCGCATCGCGCGCGACCAGCGTCATTCAACTTCTGCAATACGCCGGCGTTGATCCGGAACGCATGGCGGTCATGGGCTTTGGTCAGTACAAACCTAAGTCAGACAACATCACGCCCGAGGGCCGCTCGGCTAATCGCCGGGTGCTCTTGATCGTATTGGCCGCCGCGCCGCAGCCTGATGAGCAAGCGCCAAGCGAACCGGCCGGGCCGCAAGCCAATGCCGCACCCGCCGCAGCAGACAGCGTCGGCAATAGCACGAACGCAGTCGATGCCGCTGAGGCTTTGGGCTTGGATCCCGCTAATTAGCTCCACTACGCGGTTTCACTTCCTGCGCCCGCCATTAACTTGAACTTTTATGCTCGCCACATCGATTGTCTCGAGCTCTTCTGGCGTGTCGATCGCGCGCGCAGTATCTGGAATCTCGACGCGCTCGTAGACTTGCCAGGCCTTAGCGTTCTGGCTGGGCCGCACAAACTCAATCGGTAGGCGGATTAATCGAGAGTCGTTGCCTTGATCGAGGCGCCAGGCCTTGGCCGCATCGCGAATGGACTTGATCGCATCGCGCACAAATGCATCGCTCACTCCGGTTTCCTGGCCGGGAGTAACGAATAGCTCGCTGAGCCATATGTCTTCGACTCGACCTTTGGCGCTGAACCGGATCAGAGCTACGGCACCCCCGCCGATATCCCGGCGAACAGCCTGAATCGGAAACCTCGGGATCTCCAAAAAGCGGATTTTTGGTACGGGCACGTGCGTTGTGTTACCCGGCGCGGCGAGGGTTAAAGACATCGCAATCAGCTGCACGGAGGACAGCGTATCTTCGTGAACGTGCGCGCGAGCCAAGGCAGAAAACTGCATCGCGGTCGGCGCCTGCCGGTGACCTGTAGATGGCGCATCCGACTTCCAGGATTCGATAGCCCTTTGGACTGCCAAGCTTAAGTCAGCGCTCAATTCCGTGCGGATATGGACAGTGCTCACTGACCCGTCGTCCAACAGCATCAGTGTGCCTTCGATACTCGCCTGATAAAAAGTCTCTCCGGCTGGCTCAGGGCCTGCAGCAACGTTATAGCTCAAGCTCAACGCGAGCAATAGCATCCATACCTTCATCATCGCGCCTAATCCTTAATTGGTTTGTGTTGTTTCGCGCAGCTTGATGTTAGACGAACCGAGCTGACCATTATGTGACTCCATCACGTCTGCAAGTATCGACGGCTCCACTCTGGCTTCGCCCTCAGGAATGTCAGTTCGAGTGAAGCCAATCCAACTGCGATTAACCTGGGTGGGTGGAATGAAAGTTACTGGGACTCGAACCGAACGATGGACAGAGTTTGGGTCAAATCGCCACTTCTTAGTTGCAGCTCGAACCGACTTTATCGCTTCTTTTAAGAACAGTCGCTCTGACAGCGCGCTAGCGCCGGGCGATGTGATGAGCACGTCCTCTATCCACACTTCCTTCGCCAATCCACGATCGTCTATGGATACGACGAGTAGCAGTTCGGCTCCCATGTCGCGCACGAGGCCAAAGACTGGGTATTCCGGTGGAGTGATTGTGATAACGAACGACATAGGGTCAGTGTTTTCTGGGCTCGTGGCTGCAAAAAAAGTTGGACGAACAAGCTCAACCGACTCCAGCTCACCGGCATCATCGAATCGTGCTCGTGAGATCAAATGAAAATTGATTTCAACCGGGAAGGCCTGACCCTCGGGCGCCACATAATCCAACTGCCATTTGTGCAAAATGCCCAGCATCAGGGTTTGCAGGTTTTGCGGTGACTCGGTTTTTAGCGTCACTGCATCAACTGAGCCGTCTTGCTTCAAGAGCAATTGACCCTGAATTGAGGCTTGGAAAAACTCATGCTTTGGCAGGACTTTCTTAGCCTGAATCTGGCTCGCGCCAAGCAGTGCGAGGGCGAGACAAACAAAGATCCTTTTCATATGTGCATCCTTTAATAGCTTGCTGCGGTGTCGCGCAGTTTGATGTTACGTGAGGCACGGCATTTTGGCTCGCGCCTAATCATTACTCTCTGGCGCTTTTTGTGTAAAGGCGATATATGGTCGCGTTGAGGTCGAAGGCGCTTGCCTGGTTTCAGGTGGCGTGTAGCGGAGCGCTCGTTCGGGAATTGAACCTACCCAGACTTTCTTCCACAGTGACCGCTGTGTTGGAAAGTGGGGTGGAACAAAATCGACGGGAACTCGAATCAAGCGAATCGTTTCATTAGGCGACGGATTAAATTTCCATTTCGCGGCTGTGCGCGAGAGACTGGCGGTAATCCATTCGATGAACTTAAGCTCATCCTCATCGCCCGCAGCATGCGGGTGGATAAATATACTTTCAATAAGAACTCTGTTGACGGTCCCGTCTGGGCTAACTTCAATCACAGAGATAATTGTCCCGCCTATTCCATTCAGGAATGAGCCTGCCGGGTATCGCGGCGGGCTCATTTTTACGCCTTCGACTTCTGCTTTCTCTGGAAGGGATTCAACTGCCTTCTGAGTCAGAGCTATCGCGCCTAGATCGACGGAGCGCAGTTGGCCACTCTCATAAAAGTCTAATCGAGCAAGGAAACGAAAAGAGACATCAAGCGGGAAATGTTCTTCCTCAATATTTTCATGGTGAAAAGTTCCGGAGCTGATTTCTTCAAGCAGAATAAGCTGGAGATTTTCCTGCATCGGTTCATTCAGTGTGACTTCCGATACCGACCCATCCCAGTCTAATTTGAGGGTGCCGGTTATCACGGCCTGGAAAATCGTTCGTTGAGCATTGTTTGTTTCAGCACATAAACTGCTGACCCACAACAAGCTGATAAGAAAAAATAGTCGAGTCTTCACGAATGATGAGTCCTATGGGTCGATTGCTGGCTTGTTCAGCGAACCGTCCGCGTTGATTTGCAGCGCGCCGGTGATCTGAGTGGTCTGGAACTTGGATTCGGCAAAGGCATGTGGTGACAGGCCGGTCGAAGCCAGCAAGACCAGCAGAGCCCCACAGCAAAAACGCTTAATCATCGTTCCCTCGTTATGCGCAAATCCCTTAGGTGCAGCCTATCTGGGCAATACCGGAAATACAACGGGAGCAAGCTGATAATGCCCTGCCGAGGGGCGGTTATTGCTTAGCAACTTAAACGGCTTAATCGAAGTGTAATTTGCTCGTGGCATACTACGCCCATGCATGATGATGGTCTTTTAGAGCTTTCTTTAATCTTTTTGCTGGCCGCAGTGCTGGCGGTGCCGATCTTTAAGCGCTTCGGGCTGGGCGCGGTGCTGGGCTATCTGGTTGCCGGTGTCGCCATCGGGCCCAGTGCGTTTGCCCTAATTAAAGACCCCGACAGCGTATTGGCCGTGTCTGAGCTCGGCGTGGTGATGCTGTTATTTGTAATTGGCTTGGAGCTTTCACCGGCACGCTTATGGGTGATGCGTAAACCGGTGTTTGGTATCGGCGGTTTGCAGGTCTTAATTGGCGCGCTAGTGCTTGGCGGCATCCTGAGTTTGATGGAGTTGGGCTGGAAGGCCAGTGTGATTATGGGCGTGGCTCTGGCCCTGTCGTCCACCGCGGTGGGTTTGCAGATTCTGGCCGAGCGTAAAGAGTTGCATGCGGATTTCGGGCGCACCGCTTTTGCGATTTTGCTGTTCCAGGACATCGTCGCAATTCCCTTGCTGGCATCCATCCCCTTATTAGGCGCGGCGAAAGCCGCGGATTTAGCGACGCCCCCGTGGGAAGCTATTTTCAAAGCGGTGCTGATGATTGGCTTGGTGATTTTTGCCGGGCGTTACTTGCTGCGCTACGTATTCCGGATGGTGGCCAAGGCCGCGTCTACGGAATTATTTACCGCGACTGCATTGCTGGTAGTCGCCGGTAACGCCTGGTTGATGCAGCAAGGCGGATTGAGTTTGGGCTTGGGCGCATTTTTGGCCGGCGTACTGTTGGCTGACTCGGAGTTCCGTCACGAGCTCGAGTCGCATATTGAGCCCTTTAAGGGCCTCTTGCTCGGCATGTTCTTTATGGCGGTGGGTATGGGCTTAGACCTGAACATCATTGCCGAAGAACCGGCCTATTTGATTGGTGCCACTCTCGCTTTCCTGACCATTAAAGCGCTCCTGTTTTTTGCCGTTGGCCGCTTATCCGGGCTGCGCGCGCGCGCCTCCCTGATGCTTGCTGCGGTGTTGTCACTCGGTGGCGAATTTGCTTTTGTGGTGTTTTCCGAAGCGCATAAGTATCAACTCATCGACACGCTGTTGCGTGATCAAGTGACCGTGGTTGTCGGCTTGTCGATGGCCTGTACGCCCTTGTTGGTTCTACTGGCCAGTCGTTGGCTGGAACAACACCCGGACCCGCAAAAAGAACGGGCCTACGACAAAATTGAAAACGAGTATCCGCGCGTAATTATTGCCGGGTTTGGCCGTATGGGTCAGATTATCGGACGCATGCTGCGCGCCAAAGGCATCCCGTTTACCGCTTTGGAAAACAGCGCCGAACAAGTCGATTTTTCGCGACGGTTCGGTAATAAAATTTACTACGGTGACCCGGCCCGACCCGAACTACTGCGCGCCGCCCAAGCCCAGCACGCAGAAATCTTTGTTCTGGCCACCGATGACCCGGAAGCGAACATTCGCACCGCGCGTGTGGTGAAACGTTTGTTCCCGCATCTGAAAGTCATCGCCCGGGCACGCAATCGCCAGCATGCGTGGCGGCTGATGGATCTGCACGTGGATTCGGTGGTACGTGAGACTTTGCTGGGCAGCATCGAGATGGGACGGCAGGTGCTCGAAGCGATGGGTGTGCCGCCGGAACGTGCGCGTATGCGTGCAGAGCGGTTCTTGCAGCACGACGAAAAATTGCTCCACGAGCAATATCTGATTTTTGATGACGAGGCGGCGCTGGTCGCTTCAAGTAAACAAGCGCAGCATGATTTGCTGCGCCTGTTTGAAGCCGATGCCAGCGACGAAGATAACGAAGACGAAACCGAGGGCGATTCGCCGGCGCGCTAGCAGGCTTTGCGCTTACTGTGCAGGGTCTGCATCGAGTGTTGATTGCGCCAGCTCCGGATTTTCCGGTGCGTACGGATCTTTCGGCTCCTCAATGACATATCCTCGCGTGCGCAATTCGGCCAGATAGCCTTGTTCACCCAGGAGCTGCGACATGGATAGCACGGCAAAACTGGTTTTATCCGAGTTCAGTGCTTTTTCCATTGCCGTTAACCAACTTTGGCGGATCTGCTCGCGCGCATCCTTCATGCCCAGATCCTGCGCAACTTCGCTCTGCAGCATCGCCATGACGCAGACAAGCTCATTGCGTGGATAACTGAGCTCACGCAGTGTTTGAATATCGCCCACCGACCAGGCATTGGCCCGGTACTGCATATTTCTAAGATCGGTTTCGAGTCGCTCTAAGGTCGCGGCCATGCACGCTTCATCTTCGACGCTCGACTTAGCGAAAGCTTTCAGCGATTTTCTGGGGTCTTCAATCGTGATGCTGAACCCGGTTTCGATGATCGGCTTCTTCGTTTTCTTGCCGAATTTGCTGACATAGTCCCAGGCCACATTCGATTGGACCATGTCCATGTCATCGAGTGCTTCATCAAACAGTTTGCTGGCGGCAAAAATTGGCCGCCATTTCTCGATGCTGCGATCGCGTCCTACGTAAAGTTCTTTTTGCACTAGCCAACGCGCGTACAGCTCGGCGGGAAGCACATCATCCAGATATTTGTCATCGGGGTTTTTCCGCGCTTTAAGTGCACTCGGAATCAAAGTGAGCGATTTAAAAAAACCGACATCCGCATCAAAGCTAATACCCGGCGGCGCAAGTATTTGCTGCGAGCTAATCAAAGCATCTTCGACGTAGCGCGGCTCCCATTCAAGGCGCTTAGGTAATGGTGAGATCGAGCCAAGTATCCAAACTATGCTTTCGCCATTGCTGACTTTCCACAGCCCGGGGCCGGGTTGTACGCCGGTGACCATCACCGTTTGCAGCGTAACGATCGGCGCGGGCTCCGCGCTCTTGGCTGATTCGGTGTCCTGGGCCCATGCGAAGGGAGTTAGAACCGACGATAAAATGAATACGAGTGTGCGCACGCAAAGTCCTTTGCTGATCGAATAAGCCGCAGACTAGCGGCAGTCAAATGAACGATTCGTTAGCGCGCGATCCGGAATTCAGATCGGTTAAGTTAGCTCTTGGGCGGGTCGCGTAAAAACCGTGCCATGGAGGGTGAGTCCTGATTCGCGCCGCGCGGATCAAAGATCTGGGCAACATCGACAAAGCCGCGCATCACCGCTAAATCATGTGGGGTTCTACCCAGGGAATCACGCGCATGTTTGTCCGCTCCAGCCTGCAACAATTCTTGCGCTGCGCCCGATAGGCCGTGCATCGCAGCCAAATGTAGGGCGCTAAGATTTCGATAGTCGGCCTGGTTTACGTCGATGGGTTCGCACAGCAAGCGATCTAAGCCGGCTAAGACCAGGGTTTGATCACAGCTAGCACCGGGCTCCGAGCGCGCACCGAGCAATAACAGCAAGGGTGTCTGGCCTTGCTTATTCGGCAGGTCAGCCGGCGCATCAGACAGCAATAGCGTGTCGAACAGGGCTAATAAGCGCGCCCGTTCGCGCGAGGTAAATCCGTAGAGTGCCGCGCAATGCAGCGCACTATGACCTTGCTCATCGAGCGCAGCCACATCGGCTCCGGCGGCAATCAGACGGGCACACATTTCCGGCAAGCCCAGCGCGGCCGATAACATCAAAGGCGTAATGCCGCCCGGCAGTGCCTGCTCTACATTGGTGCCCGACTGCAGTAGCCGCTCGACGATTTCGATCTGACGCATGCTAATTGCCGCAGAAAGCGGTGTCGCACCGGTGCGCGCGGCCAGCGATCGATCGGCACCGCTGTTGAGCAAATGTTCCACTACGGCTTCGTGGCCGCTACCGGATGCGCGCAGCAGTGCGGTGCACCCTTGATGATCGCGCGCATTGATCGAGAAACCTAATGCCAGCAAGCGACACACAGCGCCCAAGTCACCGCTCATCGCCGCTTGCACAACATCTTCATCGCGCAGTGCTCTGCC
>CBDUOG010000022.1:0-30538 GCA_965368785.1 uncultured Gammaproteobacteria bacterium
GAAAAAAGAAAAACTCGCTGCCAAGGAGCGATTAATTCGAATGGCCGCGAGCCACTAAGCACTAACCCCACACGTTTAACCCGACGGGGGCGTATGCATTACGTCCCCGTCGCTGTTTGTGCGGCCTGCCTGTTACAATTCTCCGGCGCATTTCGCGGTATCAGGCTCAATTCGTATGGCGGTTCATCAAAGCGTTCTGGAACTGATCGGCAACACGCCGATCATCAAATCACAGCATCTGGATACCGGAGTGTGCGAGCTGTATTTCAAGCTCGAATGCAATAACCCCGGTGGCTCAATTAAAGACCGCATCGGTTTGAGCATGATTGAGTCGGCCGAGCGTCAGGGGAAAATCAAACCCGGCGACACTCTGGTCGAAGGCACCGCAGGCAATACCGGCATCGGCTTGGCGTTGGTTGCGCAGCAAAAAGGGTATCGCTTGCTGCTGGTCGTGCCCGACAAGATGAGCCGCGAGAAAATTTTTAATCTCAAGGCCATGGGTGCGGAAGTTATCTTGACCCGCTCGGATGTAGCCAAAGGCCACCCCGATTACTACCAGGATATGGCTGAGCGCATTGCGCGCGAAACGCCCGGCACCTACTTCATCAATCAGTTCGGCAATCCGGACAATCCGCTTGCGCACGAAACCGGCACCGGCCCGGAAATGATGGCGCAGATGGACGGCCAGATGGATGCCATCGTGTTCGGTTGCGGCAGTTCGGGCACCATGTCGGGTTTGTCTAAGTACTATGAGAAAAATAATTTAAATGTCGAAATGATTCTGGCCGACCCGGTCGGTTCCATTCTGGCCGAGTACATCAACAACGGCACGCTCAATGAAAAGAGCGGCAGCTGGATGGTTGAAGGCATCGGTGAAGACTTCCTGCCGGGCATCTCCGATTTTTCGCGGGTGAAAAAAGCCTACGCTATTACCGATAAAGAGAGCTTCCTGGCCGGCCGCATGCTGCTGCAAAAAGAAGGCATTTTGGGCGGCTCGTCCACCGGCACCCTGCTGGCGGCGGCATTGAAGTATTGCAAAGAACAAACCACCCCGAAAAAAGTGGTGGTGTTTGTCTGCGATACCGGCAACAAGTACTTATCAAAGATGTACAACGATTACTGGATGCTGGATAACGGCTTTCTTGAGCGCCCGGTCTACGGCGATCTGCGCGATCTGATTTTGCGCCCGTACGCCCAGCGCGACACGGTAGTGATCGGACCGAATGATTTGCTGATCACCGCCTACCAGCGGATGAAGCTGTATGAAATTTCCCAGCTGCCGGTAATGAAGGACGACGAGCTGATCGGCATTGTCGATGAATCAGATGTGCTAATGCACGTGTACGGCGATGAAACTAAGTTCCGCGACCCGGTGTCTACCGCAATGGTCACCCAGCTCAATGTGATGGGCGTGAAGTCGCCGATCGAAGAGTTGATCCCGCTATTTGATCGAGGTCAGGTGGCAATCGTCATGGATGGCAAAAAATTCCTCGGGCTGATTACCCGCATTGATCTATTGAATTATCTGCGCCGGCGCGTACAGTAAGCCGACGCATAGGAAGCGAATATGAAAAACAAGCACGTTCAGGGCCTGGGTACCAAGGCCATTCATGCCGGGCAGTCGCCGGATCCGAGCACCGGCGCGGTGATGACGCCGATCTACGCCACATCGACCTATGTGCAATCGAGCCCGGGTGTGCATCAGGGCTTTGAGTACTCGCGCTCGCATAACCCGACGCGTTTTGCCTATGAGCGCTGCGTGGCTGAATTGGAAGGTGGCACTAAGGGCTACGCCTTTGCCTCCGGTTTGGCCGCCACGTCCACCATTCTGGAATTGCTCGACAGCGGCAGCCACATCATTTGTTCCGACGACGTGTACGGCGGCACCTACCGTTTATTCGAAAACGTACGTCGCCGCAGCGCCGGTCTGGATTTCAGCTGGCTCGATCTGACCGACCTCAAAGCCTTTGAAGCAGCAATTAAACCGAACACCAAAATGGTCTGGATCGAATCGCCGACCAACCCGACCCTGAAATTGGTTGATATTGCCGCCGTTGCCGCCATCGCGCGCAAACACGGCCTGATTGTGGTGGTCGATAACACCTTCTGCTCACCGATTCTGCAGCGCCCGATCGAAAAAGGCGCGCATATCGTCATGCACTCGGCGACCAAATACATCAACGGCCACTCCGATATGGTCGGCGGTCTGGCGATTGTCGGCGATGCGCCGGAGCTGGCCGAAAAAATGACCTACCTGCAAAATGCGATCGGTGGCGTGCAAGGCCCGTTTGATTCGTTCCTGGCCCTGCGCGGTTTGAAAACTTTGCACCTGCGCATGAAGGCACATTGTGTCAACGCAATGGCCATCGCCGAGTTCTTAGAAAAACACCCGAAGATCGAACGCATTGCCTATCCGGGCCTGAAAGCCCATCCGCAACATGCATTGGCGAGTTCGCAAATGGATGGTTACGGCGGTATGGTCAGCATCTGGATTAAAGGCGGCTTTGACGCAGCCAAAACATTTATGGAAAAACTGCATTTATTCGCCTGCGCCGAAAGCCTCGGCGGCGTCGAGTCGCTGGCCAACCACCCGGCAGTGATGACCCACGCCTCGGTACCGGCGGATCGTCGTAAGGCCCTGGGCATCGACGACAATTTAGTGCGCTTAAGCGTCGGCGTTGAAAACGTCGAAGACTTGATCGCCGAACTTGAGGAGGCGTTGGGTTAGGCTTCAGATAGTAGTCGCGCATTTAGTGCAATTCTGGGGAATGTGGCCGGAAAACCCTGCTTTCTGCGTGACCACCCTGCCTGACTGAATTCCTTAATATCTATGGGGTAGCAACCGGTGTGCTTCATCCAAGCTTGACGCGCGTCAAATTGAACCCCCGCCATAGAGTGTTAATTAGCATCAATGAATCGAAATTTGTTCTCCGACCTCTGGTCCAGTTTGTTGAATCCATCCTATTGGCTTTACGCAACTTGGTTAGAAATCATCGCTAAATACCGGCGGTCTCGCCTTGGAATAATCTGGGCCATCGTTCCGGCGGTCGCTTATATTTGGGGGCTTGGCTTGTTTTTCGGCGGTTTGGCTGAAGCCGGGGCGGGAAAGTTTATGGCGCATATTGCGCTCGGCGTTTTCGTTTATCGCTTTTTCATTTCGGCCTGGATGGAAGGCGTTTCAACGTTTAGTTCGGGCAAGGCCTTCATCTTAGATAATCAATTGCGCCTCACTGATCTCGTGCTCAAGGTGCTGGCGAAGGCATGTTTCTACGCGTTCGTTTCAGTACCGGTGGTTATCTCAGCGCTTTGGATGTCGCCGGATTTTGCCTGGTCCGGGCTGGTGTCCTCGGCCGCTCTGTTCCCGCTACTCCTGCTCAATGCCTTCTGGATGGCAATGCTCGCCGCTTTTTTGGGTGCGCGTTTTCCCGATATACAGGAGCTGATGGGTAGCCTGATGTTGTTCGCTTTTATCCTCACGCCAATCATATGGGAAGCCAGTGCCATGCCGGCGGGAACGTTCCGCGGCGACTTGATGCGGATAAACCCGCTCTATCATTTGGTCGAAATATTCCGCGCGCCCATACTGGGCCAGACGGTGGCTTATTCAACGGTGATCTACATTGAAGTTATGGCGCTGGTCGGCACCGCAGTAGCCGCACTCAGTTATTACCTCTATAGCCGACGGGTGGCTTTATGGATTTGACCCAAACAGGCAAAAGAGCAAGCGTTTCGCTTAGTGGTGTTAGTCTGCGCGTGCCGATGTACGTGCAAACTGATCGCAAAGACACATCGGCGTTTACAAGCTTGTTGGCCGCTGCATTTATGCCTGTGCGCAAGCAGTGGAAAACCATATTGAGTGACATCAATCTAGACTTAGAGCCCGGCGATCGCTTGGCCGTAATGGGCCGTAATGGCGCAGGTAAGTCCACACTATTGCGCATTCTAAATGGCTCATTTCACCCGACTAAAGGCTTTGCTGACATCGCGGGAAGCCGTCAGGCGTTGTTAAATATCTCTCTGGGTTTTAACAATGAAGCAACCGTGCGCGAAAATATATTTTTGCGCGGTACCGCTATGGGGCTAACGTTACCGAAGATTCGGTCACTTGTCGATGACGTTCTAACGTTTTCCGATCTGGGAGAAAAAGCGAGTCATCGCTTTGATACGCTTTCAGCTGGACAGTGCATGCGGCTCGGTTTCGCAATTTCGACCGCGGTTACTTCAGATATTTTGATAATGGACGAATGGATTGGCACCGGTGATGCTGAATTTATTCAGCGCGCCAAAGCGCGGATGATGGGCAAAGTTAAAGATGCAAAAATACTTGTTCTCGCCAGCCACAGCACCAGCTTACTTAAGGATGTCTGTAATCAGGGCATCGTGCTTGAAGAGGGTAAGGCTATATACACAGGCGATATTATGTCGTCAATCAAGGCCTACCACGATTTAATTGCACGCAGGCAAGCAGCAGGCATGACAGAGCCCGATGTTGCGGCAGAGGTACATGGCTGTGTTGAAAAAATTGAACTGCGTGGTAACCGTATTACCGTAACAGGCTGGGCGGTAAGCGATGGACAACCCGCCAAGTTATTTGTGCTGGACGTTAACGGAAAACGATTCATTGTGGAGCATGTGGCGCGGTTAGAGCGCAACGATGTCAAAAAGCACATGGGCTTAAATGATGCTCGGTGCGGTTTCCTGATCAGTATTGCTTTGGATGATGCAGTCGTGCACTCCATTATTAGTGAAAATGTATATGTGTTTTGCGGCGGAAATGATCATGAGTTACAGGGGCCGTTAAGCTCTGCGGCAGACCAGTTGATCAGGTTGTAGGTGAGTGGCCGTTGCTATCGAGATAATTTAAGGAAAAAATAGAATGGGGTTATTTGGTACAGGCGTCAAAAAACCGGTTGGCCAAGTTAGCGAGGCTATGGCGAGCGATTCGATAATGCCGGGACCGGTGAACTTAAAAGGAAATAAAATCGATTCTGGTGCTTGGTTCAACATTGAACGCGCATTCTTATTCGATGGTGCGTACTTCATTCTGGGGTGGAGCACATCTGATGTGCTTTTTTCTGTAAAGAATGCTAAAGACGACCTAAAATTTACCCGGGTCCCGCAGGCTAGGCCTGATGTCTTAAGTCATTTCTCAATGCCAGAAAACGTCATTCCAGGTTTTCTTTTGGTGTGTGACGCCAGCGGCACCTCTGTATCTTTGACCGTGAGTGATCATGGTGATTCATTTGTCATCGAATTACCATTTATTGAGTACACGTCAGAAACTATTTCAGACGATTTGCTCGAGTCTTTGGCTCCCGCTATAGCAATCCGTGCATCGAAGCACGTGCCTTTTTCCGATCGTTGGAACGAGTTGGTCGATGCGCTTCCTGTCGATGCCAACATAACCGCCACTTCACGGGGGTTTATCGAGATGGCGCGCTCTTCACCGACAGGGGATGCAGGCTTCGTATCTGGTTGGGCGCTTGCAGCGCCTGGTGCAGTTTTGTGGTTGGAGAATTCTGATGGCGCTAAGGTCAGTCTTGATATCGCATTTAGGCAGTACCGCGCTGATGTCTATGATGCCTTTGTACGGCAATGCAACCCAGAAAGCTGGTTGTCTGGGTTTCTGGCGGCAATTCCAACTGCATCCGGCCGAGGTTTAATTCAATTAAAAGAGCTTTCAGCCGGTGGCGTATCTGTCC
Source organism: uncultured Gammaproteobacteria bacterium (assembly GCA_965368785.1). Lineage (GTDB taxonomy): Bacteria > Pseudomonadota > Gammaproteobacteria > Xanthomonadales > Xanthomonadaceae > Silanimonas. Next base: position 5,703 of record CBDUOG010000022.1, read on the forward strand.
TGGCTGAATTAGAGACGACACAGATGCCTGGTGATGCACGAGAGTGTGCTACGACTTTATTTGCTATTGGGTGCGACCCAAGTCGTTTTGCCGAACGCGTGGGAATCGTTGATCGCCCTGTATTGGAGCCGATTTTAAGTAGGCGCACGGAGAAATGGGCTTCAATGAAAATTGAGGTTCATTGTTTCGGCCCTGTCAAGAAAAATCCAAAGGTGAGCATTATCGTTCCACTGTATGCGCGAGTGGACTTCGTTGAACATCAACTTATTGAATTCAGCAAAGACCAATGGTTGCTAGATAACGCGGAGATAATTTACGTTCTGGATGATCCTTCGCTACAAGCAAATTTTGCTTCGTTAGCGGCAGCGGTTCACAAAATCTATAAGGTTCCATTTAGGTGGGTTTTTGGATGTGCTAACCGCGGATTTTCGGGGGCGAACAACTTAGGTTCATCGGTTGCATCTGGCGATCACATTTTATTCTTAAATAGTGATGCGTTTCCTCACCAGCCTGGCTGGCTCCAACAGCTTGTCGCGGCTCTCGAGAGTGATTCTGACATTGGGATTGTTGCGCCTAGGCTGGTTCATGGCGATGGTTCGATACAGCATGCTGGCATGGAATATGTGTGGCATGAAGACTTGCAATTATGGAAGAACCATCACCCATTCATGGGTTTGGCGGCAAAGTTAGATCCTTATGAGTCGTTAGTGGAAGTAGAAGCAGTCACGGGCGCGTGCATGCTTATTCGGCGTTCAACATTTAATCAGATTGGCGGCTGGGATGAAGGTTTTCTTATTGGGGACTTTGAAGATTCGGACTTGTGCCTTAAATGTCAGGATGCATCATTGAAAGTGATGTATTTACCCACAGTGGAATTGGTACATCTAGAGCGCCAATCTTTCAAAACATTAGGGCACGATGTATTTCGTGGGAAAGTTGCGAATTACAACGCTGCTCGACAGACGCAAAAATGGGGCACTGCAGTGGCCGCACTAAAATGGTTGAAACGCGATAAACAGATAGAGGCTCGACAATAATGGCCAAAGAACGGATTTTGGTAACGGCGCATGCCCATCCTGACTTTAGCTTAGGCGGAGGCGAGATAGCGGCATACAACTTATTCAAGGCCTACCGCGAGAATAAAAATATTGAGGAAGCATGGTTTTTAGGCCGAGCTGACCGTGGAAATGGTGCAAACGGCACAATTTCTCTCCGGCGTGAAAACGAATACTTGTGGGAGCAGGGAATCCAAGATTGGTTCAAGTTTAAGGCGTCGCATCAAGAGTCATTGACAACTTGGTTTGTTGATTTAATTCGGGCGTTAAAGCCGACAGTCGTGCACAGTCACCATTTCATGCATTTGGGCTTAGAGCATTTTAGGATTATTAAGCAAGTTGACCCCACGATTAAATTACTAATGACGCTTCATGAGTATCAAGCAATATGCGCACATTCTGGCCAGATGGTTAAGACTGGGGCGTTTCGGCTCTGCAGTAGAGAGTCTTTTGATGAGTGCCGCAATTGTTTTCCCGAGAGAACGGCGCAAGATTTTTGGTTACGCAAGCACTTCATAAAGAGTCATTTTGACCTCGTTGATCACTTCATTTCACCCTCAGAATTTTTGCGTCAACGGTATATCGATTGGGGGGTTTCGCCAGACCGAATTACCGTAATTGAGAATGGCCAGGCAACGGAGGAACCCCTTCCGCCTAGAGCTCTAGCCGAAGGTGAGGCGAGGAACCGTTTTGGCTATTTTGGCCAGATCAATCATTTCAAAGGTCTTGACGTTATCTTGTCTGCGCTGACGCACATGAAAAAATCTGAGCGGAAAAAGATCGTACTTGAAGTACACGGTGCCAATTTAGAGGCTCAGCCGCAGTGGTTTCAAGAGAAAATTAATACCCTAGTAGACCCTTTGATCCATCAGGGTGTAGTCCAGTGGGTGGGGCCATATCAACCAAACGAGGTTCGCAAGCGTATGGCAGGCATCGATTGGGTCGTAGTCCCATCAATTTGGTGGGAAAATTCACCGATGGTTATTCAGGAGGCATTTGTTAATGGCAGGCCTTTACTCGTATCAGATATTGGTGGGATGGCGGAGAAGGTTCGCCACGGCATTGATGGACTTCATGTTGCCTCCGGCAATAGAGCAGAGTGGGCGAGGGCGCTGCTAAAAGCGGCCGAACCTAGCGTTTGGAACCTCGCAGTTGCTAATATACAAACGCCACTGAGTTATGGAAACTGCGGAAATGACCATCTTAGTTTGTTAGATCGGGTGCTAAGATAGCGCCACATATGAAAATGAGTACTGAAAGTAATGGACTCTATAATTGATCGATGTTACTTAGGCAGAAATCACTTCGTTAGTTGCTCGTTTTCTGTTCACTGTAATGTAGTCTCCATTTCGCTGAGATTAGATCAAGATAAGGCCGAATTTTTATGCCTGAAGTCCATCTCATTTAGAAAAGGTGGCAAATTAGTAATAATCGCGGAATCGGACATCGCGGAGTTGAGCCAGTCTTCTATATGGGAAGATTCGGTAGACTTGGGGCCTCAGGGAGCGCTGAACGGATCCGGAATTCACACAGGTCTAGATCGGCGGCCTTTTTGGAAGCTATCGCTAAAGCACGCCATAGAAATTGATGAAATCGTTGTCGAAAACAGGTCTGATATATATGCCTCACGTGCAAATTCACTCGTTTGTGCAGTCGTAAACTCTAATGGTGAAGAGCAAATTCTCAGATGGCAATTACCAGGTCATTTGCTTGTTGATATGGTTAGAGAGACAGTAGGGATTGACCTAGCGAACAGAATCGAGCAAGGAACTAATTCCGAATCCGTTCGAGATGAAATCGGACGCCTGTTTGCAGCGAGTATCCTAGCTGGTCAATCACGTACTGATGTTCAAACACTAGATTGCTTTCGGCGGCTGATATCTCCTACGTCACGTGATGAGCTTTTAGTTTGGGAGTATGTAGTAATTGCACATGACTGTTTTAGAGACCCTGACGTGAGCCGCTTTAGATTTTTTCAAAGCAGGCTCAAGTCTAGAAAGTCCCTCGAAAAACTACAGTGCCATCTGGAGTTAATCTGCCTGGTCTACAACACAGAGAATCGACAGATTTCACGCCATGGCACACGCAGGTCCATTGGGTTTAGTTCTCAGGATCAGGCTATTAACGCGCTAAAAATAGTATTACGAGAAATGGAGAGTGCTGGGTTTGACGTTGCGATTTGCTATGGAACGCTACTGGGTGCGGTGCGTGGAAATGGGCTGATACCCTACGATGACGATGTCGACATTCTATATTTTTCTAAGGCCTCATCCGATGAGGAATTTAATCGTGAACGTGACGTAATTATAAGGCACCTTATCGCTCAGGGAATCTCAGTTTTGCCGATGGAGTTCGATCACATTAAATGCGTCCATAATGGCGTCGACGTAGATTTATTTCCCTGCCGTTTTGTTGAAGATCGGGCAAGTTTGGTAATGGAAAAAATGCGCTGGAGAGAGATAGAAGCAAAGCTTGTGAAACCCGTCAAGAAACTAGCGTGTATGGGAGGCGAGTTTCCAGTGCCTGCTGACCCCAAAGGCTTTTTAGCGGAGCGCTATGGCGAAGGTTGGATGAGTTCAGACCCATGGTATGAATGGCTATGGACTTTGGACGGCAGAGCATGAAGACGATCATTACTTATGGAACGTTCGACATGTTTCATGTGGGCCATGTGCGTCTGCTATCTCATGTTCGTTCATTGGGCGACAAGTTGATCGTCGGTTGCTCCACCGATGAGTTTAATGCGGTTAAGGGCAAGCAAACAGTCATCCCCTTTAAGGATCGCGTTGAGGTGCTGCAATCCTCACGCTTTGTTGATGAGGTATTCGCTGAAAGCTGCTGGAATCAAAAGCGCGCAGACATCATTCGATGGCGTGCAGACATATTCGCGATAGGTAATGATTGGACCGGTAAGTTTGATGATCTAAGTGATATTTGCACGGTTATGTACTTGCCTCGCACTGAAGGAATCTCCTCTACTGAGCTTAGAGATGTCGTTCGCGGAATAGGTGAAGACACACGGCAACGCCTAAGGCTGGCGATCGAGCATCTTAATGACCTGATCAAAGGTCTGGAGTAATTGGTGATGTTGGTCAATTCAGGGGTGAGAATTTCTTCCTATGACTGATTTGATCAAAGGCGTGCTGGATGCCATTGTGGATGGCCCCACGGGACAGCGAATATCAGGGTGGGTAGCGGTTGCACAGCCCAAGGAATTTGAAATTTTTGTCGAACGTGAAGCTCGTGTTTTAGCTAGTGGGCGTCTTGGTGCGGTGCGCCTTGATGTGCGCGGAACTATTCCCGGCTACGCATTTAGTATTGCTTCAATTCCTGAGCTATCTATCGGCGACTGGTCTGGCTCGGACGTGCGAGTCGTTTTACGTTCGTCTACAGAGTCCATAGTTTTGCCCTTGTGGGCACCCCTACGCGCTGCCGCTGAGGTGGCTGCTTTAAGGCCTGCTGATCGAATTTCCGTCGCGAGTTTTTTGGGCGCTAACTTCAGATCCCTGTTTTCCGGTGGGCTAATGCCTGCGGTACGTAGTAATTATTGGCAGCTTGCCAACGCGAATGCCCAAGAAAATCGCCGACAGGCTAAAACTTGCATGATCGCTTGGTCTCAGGCGGTTTCCCACTTTTCGCCCATAAATCCGCCCGAAAACACACTAGACATTGTGCCGTTGGGATTTGCGCTCGGCTTTGACTCAGTAGAAGTAGATGTCCAACGAACCAAAGACGATCAGCTTGTCTTGATGCATGACCACACCTTAGATAGAACAACCGACTCGCGAGGGTTGGTTGCCCAATATACGGCGAAGGAATTGAGCTCCGTTACCATGAAGGGCTGGGGCGGTGCGTACACGGTGCCCCTGTTATCCGATGCATTCCGGCTGGCCAGGGGGCGAGGGCGCATCATGTTGGATTTGAGAGAAGTCAGTGGCGGCTCAATTCTTGGCTTGCAACGAGCAATAAGCGAATCGGGGTTCCTTGAGACTGACCTACAAATACTCGCCTACGAGAGGGAGGCAGGGTTGCTCCTGAAGTCTGAGTTTCCAAGGGCAACGGTTATGCTCAAGTTTCATGAAGTGCCGGAAATTGGATTTGACTACTCAGAACGCGCGCAGGGCTTGAATGTCGTATTGGTTCAGCTCGCAAATGATGTGAATAAGGCAAGGTCCGTCGCCGAGTGCCTTAAAAGCAGCGGCATAGAGCTAGGCGTTTATCTACACAACGGTGGCATGAGCTTGCAGTCTCTGCAAGACCTCTGCGACGCTGGTTGCCGGTACATTACAGGGCAGAATCACCATTACTTCCGCTTTCTCAATCAAACCAGTGAAGCCCGGCGATGAAGAATGACAGAATTTGTGTATTGGTTGTTGGCGGTTGCGGCTATATCGGTTCGCATATGGTCAAAATGCTTCGTGGCTTAGGCCTGCGCGTACATGTCCTGGATGACCTAAGTAGCGGTGCCGCATGGGCTGTGCATGAGGGCGAGCTAACGATTGGCGACATGGCCGACCAAGCCTTGCTTAATCGCGTTTTCGCAGAGCAAAAGCCGACGGCCGTCATGCATTTCGCCAGCTTTATTCAGGTCGGTGAATCAGTACAAAACCCGGCGAAGTATTATCAAAATAATTTTGTCGCAACCAAGGCATTGCTTGATGCAATGCTTAGCCATGAGGTAAAGCGGTTTATTTTTTCATCGACCGCGGCGATTTTTGGTAATCCTGTGTACACGCCCATCAATGAAGCGCATCCAACAGACCCAATTAACCCCTACGGTCGCAGCAAGTTAATGGTTGAGCAAATGCTTGCTGATTACGACCGAGCCTATGGGCTTAAATCAATTTGCTTGCGTTACTTCAATGCCGCCGGTGCAGACCCTGATGGTGAATTAGGTGAATGCCATGAACCAGAGACTCATTTGATTCCGCTGATTTTGGAAGTCGCCAGTGGCCGGCGCAGCCACATCACGGTTTATGGTGACGATTACCCGACCGAGGATGGTACCTGCATTCGAGACTACATCCATATTGTCGATCTATGCGCTGCGCATCATGCCGCTTTATTACATCTGAATGCGGGTGGCGACAGTGCGCAATTTAATTTGGGCAATGGCAGTGGTTTTTCGGTTAATCAAGTTATTGAGGCAGTACGGCGTGTTACGGGCAATCCGATTGACGTGCGTAACGGTGAACGGCGCGAAGGCGACCCGCCGGTATTAGTGGCCGATGCAGCTGCTGCGCGGGCCAAGTTGAACTGGGCGCCGAAGTATGCTGATTTGGATACGATTATTCGACACGCTTGGCGCTGGGAGCAAGAGCATCACGCTCAAGGTAGCGTCGCAAGAGCAAGATGAGCGGATATATTCTAGCCTTAGACCAAGGCACTTCTTCGTGTCGGGCAGTAATTTACGACAACGATCAGAACATTGTTGGCGTGAGCCAACAAGATTTTCGACAAATATTCCCCCAGGAGGGATGGGTAGAGCACGACCCTGCAGAGATATGGATGGTTCAGCTAAAAGTTGCGCGCGAGGCAATTGCAATTGCTGGCATTACCGCTGACCAAATAGCATGCTTGGGAATTGCAAATCAACGCGAAACGGCGGTTGTATGGGAGAGAAGCTCTGGCAGACCGATTTACAACGCGATTGTCTGGCAGGACAATCGAACCTCGAAAATGTGTAACTCGTTGGCTAAAAGCGAGCTCGGTGACTACATCCGCCGTTCCACCGGTCTTGTAGTTGACTCGTACTTTTCTGCGACCAAGCTGCAGTGGATATTAAAGAATGTTCCCGACGCAATGGAGTGGGCTAGCCAGGGCCTTCTTGCTTTCGGAACCATCGATAGCTGGCTGTTGTGGAACTTAACGGGCGGAAAGGTACACGCCACCGATGCGTCGAATGCATCTCGAACGATGCTCTACGATATCCATGGCATGGATTGGGATGAGAGGCTCCTGCAAGAGTTCAGTATTCCAAAGTCGGTTTTGCCAGAGGTGAGGGATTCAAACGCTCTTTTCGGCTATACAGCCGATGGAATTTTTGGTGCAAGTAGGATCCCCGTTCAAGCTATATTGGGCGATCAGCAGGCATCGCTTTATGGTCATCAATGCTTCACTCCGGGCGCTGTAAAAAACACCTACGGCACCGGGTGTTTTCTGCTGATGAATACCGGATCTCAAGCGGCAAGCTCACAGTCCGGTTTGATCACGACAATTGCGTGGCGACTGGATGGAAAGGTGAATTATGCCTTGGAGGGCAGCGTGTTCGAAGGTGGCTCTGTAATTCAATGGCTTCGCGACGGAATTGGATTGATCGGAGACTATAATGAGTCAGAAGTTGCAGCGAATAGAGTTTCTGGAACTGAGGGCGTGGTTCTCGTACCTGGTTTTTCTGGCTTAGGAGCTCCACATTGGGACATGTTTGGAACTGGCATCATAATTGGTTTGAGCAGAGCCACTAGGCGAGAACATATAATAAGAGCGGCACTTGAATCGCTCGCGTTACAGGTTCGTGACGTTTTGCATGCGATGGAGCGCGACGCGAAACTGGAGATTGACGAGTTGCGTGTTGATGGTGGTGCCGCTCAAAATGCATTTTTAATCCAGTTTCAGTCAGATATTCTCAATGTGCCCGTGGTTAAACCGTCTAATACAGAGCTTACGGCTTTGGGTGTGGCGGCCTTGGCTGCCAGCACGCTTGAGAATTGTCGAAAAGAGCAACAGCAGTTAGCCAAAAAAGGCGCAGAGATATTCAAACCAACAATTAGCCCAAGTCTGCGTGCTTCGAAGATTGCCGAATGGGTGCGAGCGGTAGATCGCGCTAAGGGCTGGAAAGTTTGAAGGTGATAGCAAAATGCCTTTTTCTTCATGGATGCTTTTCTCGTCCGAATTTCTATGCTTGTACGTTCGATAGCCAGCTGTCGCACTACAACGATGATCGACGCTGAACTGAGAATTTATAAATCGAACTATCATGAGACGATTCAATGTTCATCTGCAAAATGGGGCAAGCCTGAACTTGGTCTCGTCAACCGGCGAAAAAAAGCTTTGGCAGGCAACAACAGACGACCCTCAATTTCAGATCGTTCGTCCTAGGGGAGGGACGAGCTTTTCCGCGGGCTGGTACTTGGTGGAGTGTGCTCTGTGGGCAACCGAGGGTGCAATCGTATCGCCATGCCTCTATCCGGATTACGGCAATGGACTGTCTGAATTGGACCGGATTGAGCTAGGTGTTGATTGGTCCAAGCGTGCGATCAGCGCCGTTGTATTGCTCAAACAGAATGCCCATTCGCTGCGCTTCGACCCGAGTATGCGTGAATGTACGTTTTCCGTGGGCCCTGTCACTTTCAAAAAGATGGGTCGACTGCAGTGCCTGTACCAGATGGCGAAAACTGCTTCAATAATTCGCAATAATTCAATTCACGAAAACCTACAGAATCTTTTAGAGTGTTTCTTGCGGCGTTTTCGCCATGAGGGCCTGCGTTCTGCCGGTGAGGCGGTTCATAAGCAGTACGTTGAAATGATCACCCATGGTCGTACAAATAGTTATCAGACGTGGGTTCAGCAGTTTGACTCAGGCCATTCAAGCCCAACGATGGCTCGTGCGTCTTTCACGGAGCAGAAACACGATGCTCCACTGATTTCGGTAATTATCCCTACCTACGAAACCCCCGAGCGATGGCTGCGCTTGTGTCTGGATAGCGTGCTGAGGCAAAGCTATGAGCGCTGGGAATTGTGTGTTGCGGATGATTGTTCAACCGCGCCGCATGTGCGCCGTGTTTTGAATGAGTACGCCGCAAAAGATAACCGAATCCGCGTAAATTTCCGTACTTCGCGTGGACATATCGCAGGTGCCAGCAACACCGCTTTGGAGATGGCGAGAGGCGAGCTTGTAGCGCTTTTGGATCATGATGATGAGTTGTCTGGGGATGCGTTGCTAGAGGTGGCGGCAGCGCTTCGTGATAAGCCGGATTTAAAGCTCATTTACTCCGATGAAGATAAGATCGATGTCGACGGTCAGCGCTTTGACCCGTATTTCAAGCCGGATTGGAACTACGAGCTGCTGCTCGCGCAAAATTGTATTTCCCATCTCGGCGTATTTGATCGGAAATTGTTGTTAGAAATAGGTGGGTTTCGGGCCGAGTTCAGCGGTAGCCAGGACTGGGATTTGGCGCTGCGCTGCATTGAACGCATTTCTGCGCATCAAATTCATCACATTCCCCGGGTTCTGTACCATTGGCGTGCTGCAGAAGGCTCTACAGCCAAGGGCGTGGGTGAAAAAAACTATGCGCTAGAAGCGGCCCTGCAGGCAGTGCAAGAACATTTTTTGCGAACAGGCACTGATGCTACGGCTCACATAATGCCAGGCTCTGGCTATCTCCGAGTTTTGCGCGCCTCACCCGTGCCTGAGCCCTTAGTTAGCATCATCATCCCAACCAGAGATAGGCTGGACTTGCTGCAGGCTTGTATAGAAAGTGTCATCGAGAAAACCCACTACAAAAATTACGAGATTGTGATTATCGACAATCAATCGCGTGAACCGAAGACGCTGGAGTATTTTGAGAAACTAAGCGGGAACAAAAAGGCCCGTGTTCTTAAATATGATGCTGAGTTTAATTATTCAAAGATCAACAATTTTGCGGCCAAGAAAGCGAAGGGCGAGTACTTGGTACTGCTGAATAATGATGTAGAAATTATCAGTTCTGGCTGGCTGCAAGAAATGATGGGTCATGCCTGTCGGCCAGAGGTGGGTGCAGTCGGTGCGCTTCTGCTTTTCCCCAATGACACCATTCAGCATGCTGGTGTTGTGCTGGGTGTTCGCGGTGTTGCTGCGCATTGCTACAGCGGAAAACCGGGCAACTGGGCCGGGCAGATGGGCAGGGCGCAAATCGCACAAGAGATGTCCGCGGTGACCGCTGCCTGTCTGCTGGTGCGCAAGAGCGCGTATCTGGAAGTAGGGGGCTTAAACGTTGATCTAAAAATTGCATTTAACGATATCGATTTCTGCCTGAGGCTGCGTAATGCCGGATATAAGAATATTTGGACGCCACACGCACGCCTATACCACAAAGAGTCTGCCTCACGCGGGTACGAAGACACTCCGGAGAAAATGCAGCGCTTTTTAACTGAAGTCGACTACATGAAGCAAAATTGGGGCGATATCCTCGCTGCTGATCCGAGTTATAACCCGAACTTGTCTTTTGAAAATGACGATTTTTCTTTGGCTTTTCCGCCTAGATATCGGCCGAGCCGCAGTGAACCATCGGCCGATCTTCCCCAAGAAAAAGGCCGCTGACGCGGCCTTTGCTTATGTCGTTGCGCGGCTGCTCGCGCCAGCGCGGTTGTTTGACTACAAAATCCCCACAGCTTTTTGTTTGTGTTCGGCGAGGCGTTTTTCCAGGTAATGGATATTCGTGCCGCCTTGTTGGAATCCGATATCGGCCAGAATCCGTTGCTGCAGCGGGATATTGGTTTTGATGCCGTCAACCACCATTTCACTTAGGGCCACGCGCATACGGGCAATGGCCTGGGCGCGGGTTGCGCCGTGTACGATAAGCTTACCGATCATCGAGTCATAGTTCGGCGGTACTTTATAACCTTCGTAAATATGCGAGTCGACGCGCACGCCCGGGCCGCCTGCGGCATGGAAGTGTTTGATCAGCCCCGGGCACGGCATAAAGGTTTCCGGGTCTTCGGCGTTGATCCGGCACTCAATCGCATGGCCGCGCAGCACAATGTCTTCCTGCTTGATCGACAGCTTGTTACCGCCGGCAATCAGCAATTGTTCGCGGACTAAGTCGATGCCGGTAATCAGTTCGGTCACCGGATGCTCGACTTGAATACGCGTATTCATTTCGATGAAGTAGAAGCGGCCGTCTTCAAACAAAAACTCGAAGGTACCGGCGCCACGATAACCAATACGAATACACGCCTCGGTGCACACCCGGCCGATCTCGGCGCGCAGCTCGTCGCTGATGCCCGGGGCCGGTGCTTCTTCCACCACTTTCTGGTGACGGCGCTGCATTGAGCAGTCGCGTTCGCCCAGATGGATCGCATTGCCCTGACCGTCGGCAAGCACCTGAATTTCGACATGGCGCGGGTTTTCTAAAAACTTTTCCATGTACACCATGTCATTGCTAAAGGCCGCTTTGGCTTCTTGCTTGGTGGTGGCAATGGATTTAATCAGTTGCGATTCTTCACGCACGACGCGCATGCCGCGTCCACCGCCGCCGCCGGCGGCTTTGATGATCACCGGGTAACCGATTTCTTTGGCGATGCGGATGCATTCGGCTTCGTCATCGCCCACCGGGCCACCCGAACCGGGCACGCAGGGCACGCCGGCTTCCTTCATCGCGCGAATCGCCTCGACTTTGTCGCCCATCATGGTGATGACATCGGCGGTTGGGCCGATAAACACAAAGCCGGATTTTTCGACGCGTTCGGCGAAGTTCGCGTTTTCCGATAAGAATCCGTAGCCGGGGTGGATGCCGTCGGCATCGGTCACTTCGGCGGCGGCAATAATTGCCGGAATATTCAAATAGCTTTCGGCCGAGGGTGCCGGACCGATACATACCGATTCGTCAGCCATCGCCACGTGCTTTAAATTCCGATCAACGGTGGAGTGCACCGCCACCGTTTTAATACCGAGCGAATGGCAGGCGCGCAAAATGCGCAGCGCGATTTCGCCCCGGTTTGCAATAACCACTTTATTCAACATGACAGAACAGCCTTAGCCGATGACGAACATAGGTTCGTCGAATTCGATGGGTTCGCCGCTTTGCACCAGGATGGCGCGCACGGTGCCGGATACATCGGCTTCGATCGGATTGAACATTTTCATCGCTTCGATAATGCCCAGGGTGTCGCCGGCCTTTACGGTTTGCCCGACTTTGACAAAGGCCGGTGCGTCCGGGTTAGGCGAGGCGTAGAAGGTGCCAACCATCGGCGAGCGAATCATGTGCCCGTCAGGCACCTCGCTGGATTTACCGCCATGCGATTCGCTGCTTTGGGTTGCTGCCGGCGACGAGGCCTGGGCCGCGCGCGGCGCTTCGGCATGCGCATGGTATTGCGGTGCCGGCATATGCATCGGCGCTGCCATCATCGGTGCCACACCATTGCGCGACAGGCGGACGCTTTCTTCGCCCTCTTTGATTTCGATTTCGGTGAGGTTGGACTCTTCCAGAAGATCGATCAGTTTTTTAATTTTGCGTAGATCCATAAGATTCTCAATATTCCAAAAATAATTATCGGACCAGCGACTTAATCGCGGTTTCCATGGCAAAGCGGTAGCTATCCACACCGAAGCCGGCAATCACCGCCTGGGCCAGGTCGCTTAGATAGCTGTGCTGGCGAAACGGCTCGCGGCGGTGCGGGTTGCTCAGATGTACTTCAATAAAGGGAATTTTCACGGCAGCCAGCGCATCGCGCAAAGCCACCGAAGTATGGGTAAATGCTGCGGGGTTAATCAGAATGAATGCGGTGCCATCTTTGCGTGCCTTATGCAGGCGATCAATCAAGTCAGATTCGGCATTGCTTTGCAGGAAGTCGACACTTTGACCGGCGTTAGACGCCATATCGCCGAGCATTTGGTTGATCTGGTCCAAGGTGGTGTAGCCGTAAATCTCCGGCTCGCGTTCGCCGAGCAAGTTGAGATTAGGGCCATGTAACACCAGAATATTCGCCACAGATGGTCCAACTCCCTAGGGGAAGCGAAGTTTCCTCTGTTTAGCCGTGGATGTCCAGCAATTTATCCGCAGTTCGGCGAAGTTAGCGACTTTTTAACGCGTTTGAATTTACCCAGTCCTGCAGATCCTTCAGATCACGGAACGGGCCTAATCGGGTCGCCAATACCCGGTCATCGGCGCCAATGAGCACCGAATAGGGCAAAACGCCGCGTAGATTGCCCAGTTTGACCGAAGTATCGGTGGGGCTATTGGGTTCAATATGCAGGGGAAAGGCTACCGGATGGCGCGTAATAAAGTCGCGTGCGGGGCCTAAGTCGTCCAGAGCAATGCCAATGACGCCAACGCCGTTGGCACCCTGATCGACCAAGAAGCGGTCAAGAATCGGCATTTCCTCAATACACGGGCCGCACCAGCTGGCCCAGAAATTGATGACACGCAGGCGCCCGGCATACGGCAGCTCATCGCCATTGCCCAGTAATTGCGGTATCCGCAGTTCCGGCAGACTCTCGCCTATTTTCACCACATCGAAGCCAGCCGGCACCGGCGCCGGTGGCGGCATCAATACACGATGGCCAACCCACCAACCCAACGCTGCCGCGATTGCCGCGGCGGCGACGAATGCCAGCACGATGATTGCTTTTGACGACTTAGCGCTCATCGGCGGCCTGTGCCATGGCGTCAGCAACGATGCCCTGGGTGAGCAGAGTCGGCAAAATCAGCGGGGCCGAGCCGTTTACCGGATACACCACATATAAAGGAATGCCCACCGCTTTGTGTTCGGCCAGGAAGGCCTCGATCCGCGGGTCGGGGTTAGTCCAGTCGCCTTTCATATACACCGCATCGTAGCGCTCGATAAGGTCACGGAAAGAGTCGGTGCCCAATACGGTGCGCTCGTTGGCTTTACAGCTAACGCACCAGTCGGCGGTCATGTTAACGAACACCAGACGTTTTTCATTGCGCAATGTTTGCAGCGCCTCGGCCGAATACAAAACCGAAGAGCCATCGGCCGCAGCGACCGATTGAGGCGCGGGCATCTGATGAATTGACCAGATAGGCAACAGGCTCAAAACCGCAATCAGCAAACCGACGCGGCGCGGCCACGCCCGGCGGTGGTGGCGATAGTGTTCCCATAGCCATAAGCCCAGCGCCAGGATCGTTGCCGCGAATAAGGCTAGCCCGATTCCATCGGCGCCGCGCTGATTGGCCAATACCCAGAACAACCAGATCGCGGTTAAATACATCGGGAAGGCGAGTAGGCCTTTAAATGTATCCATCCACGCGCCCGGCTTGGGTAAACGCCGGGCCAGAGCCGGCACAAAACCTATCAGCAGGAACGGCAGGGCCAGACCAAATCCAAGCGCAACAAAAATCAACAGCGCGGTAAGCGCAGGTGCACCGAAGGCAAACGCGAGCGCCGCACCCATCAGCGGCGCCGTGCACGGCGCGGCCACCACCACAGCCAGCACCCCGGTAAAGAAGTCACCGGCCGGGCCCGTTTTGGACGCCAGACCTTGACCGATATTGGTAATGCCTGCGCCAATTTGGAACACACCCGAGAGCGACAGACCGATCGCAAACATCAGCATGCCCAGCAGGCCCACTACAATCGGTTGTTGCAACTGAAAGCCCCAACCCAACGCCATTCCGGCCGAGCGCAGGCCGACCACCAGTAAGCCAATTGCGGCAAAACTCAGCAGCACACCGGCGGTGTACCAAAGCGCATGCTTACGCGCTTTGGCAGCACTTTCGCCGCTGCTGGTCAGGCTGAATACTTTTAAGGACAAGATCGGCAACACGCAGGGCATCAGATTTAAAATCAGGCCGCCTAATACCGCAAACAGCAGCATTTTGATCAGGCTTTCCGGGGCCGCTAAATCAGCGGCGCCGCTTTGTGATGCGGCGGCAAAGCTTGCCGCAATCGGCGAGATCTGTGCACCGCCCGGTAAGTTCAGATCAAAGCTGCGGCTCATGGGCGGGTAGCAAATACCGCCTTCCTGACAGCCCATAAAGTGCACGATCAGCTCGATGCTTTGCGCTTCGGCCTGGGCGCGCTCGAGCGCTACGCTCAGCTCCACGGTCTCAAAATAAACCGCCTGCTCACCGAAATATTCGTCTTCAAAAAGTTGCGCATCGGGCCAGTCGGGCTTCTGCAGCAAAACCGGTGCGCCATCGTTGCGCACTTCGAACTTGGTTTTATCGCGGTAAAAGTAGTAGCCGGGTTCGGGCACGATGCGCAGTAGAATCTGGTTGGCATCGGCGACCATCGCGCTGACCTGATAGGCCTGCTCTTCGGGCAGTGGCAGTTCTTGCCCGGTGGTGATTTGCGCATTGCCGAAGCGCGCGGGTGCTTTGCTTCCCAGTTCAAATTTGGCCGCCGCTGTGGCTGGCACATTTATGGTGAATGAGCGCACTTGCGGCGGGTAACACACGCCCAGGTCCGCGCAGCCCTGGTACTTAACTTTGAATGTTGATGGACTCGAGCCGGCCTTGCCCTGAGCGGAAATACGCACGGCATTGCGATAGGTCTCAACGTCACCAAAAAACTCGTCCCGGTACGGCGCGCCCGGAGGAATTGTCACCTGCGCAATCGAAAAGTCGTCCGATTTGATGTCGAACTGATGGCGATAAAGATAAAAGCCTTCGCGAATGCTGAAGTCAAAATCGGCCTGACCGGCTTGGTCCGCCGAGGCGCTTATCTGAAATACGTCGTCAACCGGCGGTAGGTCTTGTGGGGTGATGGCCAAGGCTTTGGCAGCGCACAAACTCAGCAGTGCGCACAGCGCAATTTTCGGAAACGTCATAGTGGGTTCTTTATGGAGTACGTGTGGCGGTGATAACCCAGTCGAGATAACCGAGCAGTCCGGCGTTTGCTTCGACCGCAATTACTTCGGGGAGTTCATACGGGTGCTGTTTATCCAAATAGTCTTTTACCTGCTCGAAGCGGTCTTCGGCGGATTTGATTAACAATAGCCATTCATCGGACTCTTCGATCGAATCTTTCCAACGATAGATGGAGCGCACATGCGGCACAATCTGCACGCAGGCGGCCAGATGTTGCTCAATCAATCCGCGCGACAGCTTGACCGCAGTTTCCCGGCTGGGGCAGCTGCATTGAATCTGTAATACCTTCATAGGCCCTCAATTGCGCAATGGGCGCGGCTGGCATTAATCACCGGACAGACAATTTCTGTGATCCATTATCCCATTGCCCGGGCAAAAGCTGAATATTTGTCAATTCCGAGCGCTGACTCACAATATTGGATGATAGTCTCTTAGACAGTGAAGATTAGGTTATATCCTCCATGAGTCCAGTTCTGCTGTTAGCAGCGCAAGCGACGGTCGCGGCGGTAATGCTGCTCGGCCTGTTTCGCATGCGCGGGCTGTTCGGGCTGGCCCCGCTGTATGCGGCCCTGGGCAGCTTCCAGATTCTGCAGACTTTGTCGGCCACCATCTACGTCCCATTGCTGGGCGACTTGCATGTCAGTCCGGGCTCGGCGGTGCTTTATCCGGCAACCATCGCCTCGTTGTTATTGGTGTATTTGCGCGAAGGTGTGCTTGAGGCCAGAAAATTAATCTACGCCCTGGTGATATCAAATATCGTCGGTGGCGTGTTGTTGCTGTCATTGGACGGTCAGCTCTCCAGCGGCGCGGTATCCAGTTATATCGAGATACCTGCAGGCATGTTGCCCACCACTGCGGGAACTTTGTCGATTGGCACGATTTTGCTGTTCTTCGTGTCGTTACTGATGCCGGTGTTGTACGAGCTGCTGGCACGAGTCATCAAAATTTCCTGGATAAAAATATTCCTAACGCTAGCCATTGTGCTCAGCCTCGATGGCATTGTGTTTATTACGTGGCTGCTCGGATTCAGACCTGATTACGAGTCGTTATTGTTTGCCGCGGTGGTTGGCAAGTTGATTGCCGCTTTTACCCTTGCCACGCTGCTGACCGCCTACTTGCGTTGGATTGAAGGCAGCGAGCAGGTGACCGGCGCGGTTCGCGCAATGCGCGATGTGTTTGCCATTTTCAGTTATCGCGAACGCTACGAAGAGCTCAAACTTCAGGTCATTCGAGATTCGCTGACCGGTTTGTATAACCGTTCGTTTTTTGATGAATCATTCGCCCAGCATATGGCCAATGCGCGGCGGCGTAATTACAAGCTGAGTTTGATGCTGATCGATCTGGATTTCTTCAAACTGGTTAACGACAACTACGGCCATCAAAAAGGCGACGAAGCATTGCAGCTTGTTGGCCAGTTGTTGCGCGAAGGCACCCGGCAGTCCGATATTGCTGTGCGATACGGCGGTGAAGAATTTGCCGTGTTGCTGCCCGAGACGGATTTGAACCACGCGATGTCTTTGGCCGAAACGATTCGATCGACCATTGCCTTGCGTTCCAATGAAGTGCTTCCCGGCCACGGATTTACCTGCACGATCGGTGTTTCCGGGTATCCCGACGATGGTCTCACTGCTGCAGATATATTCCGGATCGCCGATCGACGTTTGTATTCGGGTAAGCGCAATGGCCGCAATCGGGTGGTGGGCGAGAGCGCTGCGGCGCCAACATGACGCCGCAGCGATCCGACTTACATTTTCCAGTCTAATTGCAGCCACAGCTTGCTGCTGTCGGCTGAGAATCCGTCGCTCTGGTAGTCGGCAAATTTCACGGTGAAGCTCATTTTGTCGTTGATCGGGTACATCACGCTGGCGTCAAACTCGTCACCATAGTCCGCGCCACCCATCTCCGCCTCAAATTGGTGATACACCACGTTCCATTTAGCTTTGGCGATGCTGCCGCCAACCCCGGCGTAGAGGTTGCTTAAGCCGTTGGCCGGCGTATTCAAAAAGCGATCTGCCCAACCATTAAAGGCATGACCGGTTGCCAGAGGTGTTGAGAAGCCGCGCGCACCATCGCCTTCGAGCTGCTCCAAGCCGGCCTTCCAATTTAATTTGAGTGCGCTGAAGCCGAATTCGGCGTTCAGGTAATCCAGATCAAAGTTGCTGGCTGAGTTTGCGTAGTCGCGCTGTTGCGCAAATTCCAGGGTCCAGGAAAATGCATCCGATTTACCGAGCCAGCGCAGGCCATAAGTTGCCGAAGAGTCACTGGCGACGTCGCGGTCTTCCAACAGATAGCTGTAGCCGGTGAGCGAGCCGTTGCTTAGGGTCCAGCTACCATTGAGCAAATGACTATCGTGATCACGCTCGCGAGCGAAGACCGCAATGGCTTCGTCGCTGGCAATGCGATGGACGCGGTCAAGGTATGCGTACTGCAGTTTGAACGACTCACCCACAGGCCACTGCGTCCACAGTGCGTCGAAAGTCTGCTCATTCTGGCGCCAACCGACATTGCCGATAAATCGCGCATTATCAAATATCAGGCGCTGGCGGCCTGCACGCGCGGTGAAGGCGCTCGAAGTCCAGCCCAGCCATGCCTGATTGATCTCAGTTGAGTTCGGATCGAGGACGACCGGGAAGTTGGTCGCGCCATTGGCACCGCTGTTGTAGTCGCCCATTCCGCCAACCGATTCGGCTTCGGCAAAAGCACTCCAGTTTTCGTCCAGAGTCCACTTCACCCCCAGACGCAGGCGCAATGTGGCGGCGTCGGCCGATTCAGCAAAAGCCGCATCGTCAACCAGTTCCATGCGGGCGCGGGCGTCAGCGGTCCACTGCCAGCTATCAGAGTTTGCGCATGCCGCGCCGCTGGCAAGCAGGGCGGCGATGCTGACCGAGATGAGGTTTCGAGTGTTCATGGAATATCCTTGAGATTATGAATACGTGTCATTGAATAACGCATATTTAACGACTTCGCTTCGTCTGGCGGGTTGACGCCGATCAAATTCCTTCACGGGTTCGTTGCTAGCCTTTACCTACGTTTTTGGCGTAAGCTGATACGTACTCCGAGCGTGCCACGCTAATAGCTCAAGCTGATGCGTGACAGGCCGCGACGCCGTCGCCGGGTGTGTTGGGAAACCAACGCGCCTTCCGTGTTTGAGAAGGAGCAACATGATTCAGTTGGCCGATTTGCATGGCCGCAGATTTAGTTATCTGCGCCTATCCATCACCGAAGCGTGCAACTTCAGTTGTACCTACTGCCTGCCCGATGGCTATAAGGCCTGCGGTGATACTAATTTTTTGGGTGTGGATGAGATTGCCCGGGTGGCCAGGGCCTTCGCACGTCTTGGCCTGCAAAAAGTGCGAATAACCGGTGGCGAGCCGAGTTTGCGCAAAGACCTAAGCCGGATCATCCAGACCGTAGCGAACACAGCCGGCGTCAAGCAGGTCGCGATGACGACGAACGGCTGCCTGCTCGACAAAAAACTGGATGAGTGGAAGTCCGCAGGGCTAACCGCGTTGAATATCAGTGTGGATAGTCTGGATACGAATCGATTCAAGCAGATCACCGGTCACAATCGATTGCCGCAAATTCTCAGCTCGCTGGATCGGGCCCTGACCATGGGCTTTGATGCGGTCAAGATCAACGCGGTGTTGCTCAAAGATGAAAACGATGCCGAGTTAGAGCGCTGGTTCGATTATCTGCGTACGCGCAAAACCTCCGTGCGTTTTATCGAGTTAATGCAGACCGGTGACAATCAGGAGTTCTTCAAGGCGCATCACGTCAGCGCGGCCAGCTTGGAACGCAAACTTTGCGCGCTGGGTTGGCAGCTGGCCGAGCGCGCGGTCAGCGCCGGTCCCGCCAAAGAATATTGGCATCCCGATTACGCCGGGCGCATTGGCTTGATCGCGCCGTACTCCAAAGATTTCTGCGTGGGCTGTAATCGTTTGCGCATGACCGCGCGAGGTGACTTGCGGCTATGTCTGTTTGGAGAAGCGGGCAGACCGCTGCGCGAATACTTGCAGGATGATGATCAGATTGATGCACTGATGCTGGCCATTCAAAACGCGATGTTTTTTAAAACCGAAGGCCATCAGCTGCATCAGGGTATTACCGGTGCGACGCCTCACTTGGCTTCATTAGGAGGCTGAAATGAGTACGGATCGGGATGCGGCGTTTCATATGGCCGATGTACGCAGGAAGCGGCCTACCGCCCGTCGTGCGGTGGCGCGGGGTTCCTTCTATGTGAGTGAAGCGGCATTTGATCTGCTCGAACAGCGCCGGCTGCCCAAAGGCGATGCGCTGGTTATGGCAGAAATTGCCGGCATTAGTGGCGCCAAGTCCGCCGCGATTCTCATGCCCTTGTGTCATCCGCTTCCGCTGGAGTTGGTCCTGACGCGCTGCGTGCTCGATAGGCAGCAGCTCGCCGTCCACGTTTACTGTGAAGTGGCGACAACCGCAAAGACCGGGGTTGAAATGGAAGCACTTGCGGGCGCCAATGCCGCGTTGCTGACTTTGTACGATTTGACCAAACCGGTGGAGCCCGCCTTGAGCATCGGCGCAATTCGTTTGCTGTTTAAAGAGGGCGGCAAGAAAGGTCTGTGGGTTCATCCCGACGGCATGAGTGATCAGGAGTTGGCGCGTTACAAACCGAAAGCGGACACCCGTCTGGATGGTTATCGCGCTGCGATCATTACCTTGAGTGATCGCGCCAGTCGCGGCGAGTACGAAGATAAGTCCGGTCAGTATTTGCAGTCTGCGCTGCAGCGTCTGGGTGCACAGTTAACGTCTTATACGGTGCTGGCTGATGATGCCGGCCTGTTAGAGAGCCAATTGCGCCAGTGCTTGCAGCAAGCGCCTGATTTAATTGTGTGTACGGGTGGTACCGGGTTGGGGCCGCGCGATATCACCAGCGATGTGCTCAGCGCACTCCGTGGTAAAGACGTGCCGGGCATGGCCGAATTATTTCGCGCTGAGAGCCAGCACTTCACCGTGCTTGCATCGATGAGCAGAGCGCGCGCGGTGGTTTGCGATGGCACATTAATTCTGGCATTGCCGGGCAGTGAAAAGGCCGTCACTCAAGCTATGGATATTTTGTTGCCGCTGATTGCCCACGCCAAGCCGATGTTGGCTGGTGGAGGTCACTGATGGTCTCTTATGAAGAGGCCTTAACGCGTATCTACGCGCAGGCCCGGCTACAGGCCTGTGAGCACATTGCGGTTGCCGACTCGCTGTATCGGATTTGTGCCGAGTCTGTGATCAGTCAGGAAAACTTGCCGCCGTTTGATAACACGGCGATGGATGGTTATGCGCTGAGTGTCGGTGAGCGCGGGCTAGCGGCGGGCGAAGAGCTAGACGTTTCCGGGCGTCAGGCCGCTGGCGATGCGCATAGCGCTTTGCATTACGGTGCAATGGAAATTATGACCGGTGCGCGCATGCCCGATGGTGCCGATACAGTCATACCGGTTGAGCAGATCAGTGTGCTGAAACAATCGGATGATGGGCGGGCGGAGCGTATTCGAATCAATGAATCCGTTGCATCCAGACAGCATGTGCGTCGAGCCGGCGAGGACGTGCGTATCGGCGATGAGGTGCTAACGCCGGGCTGCAGAATATCTGACCGTCACCTCATGCTGCTTTCGGCCATCGGTGCGATCACTGTCGGCGTGCGCGAACAAATACGTGCCAGCATCCTATGCACCGGTGCCGAGTTGGTCAGCGATCCGCGCCAAGTGCTGGCCAGCGGAGAAATCCGCAACAGCAACGGCCCGTACCTCGCAGCAGCCTTGCCGGAAATGAATGTCCGCGTGGATCAACTGCAGCACATCAACGATGACGTCGATGAGTTTGTGGCGGCGTGCAAGGTGGCCATGGAGCATGGCAACCGCTTGATTGTCAGCACCGGTGCGGTGTCGATGGGTGCTTTCGATTTTGTGCCCGAAGCGCTGAGTCGCCTGGGTGCAAAAACACAGTTTCATAAAGTACAAATTCGCCCGGGCAAGCCGATTCTGTTTGCCACCTTGCCCAATGGTGCTTTGTTTTTCGGTTTGCCGGGTAATCCGGTGTCCACCGCAGTGGGCCTGCGGTTTTTTGTAGAGCCCGCGGTGCGTGCAATGTACGGATTACCTGCAGAGAAATGTTTGAGTTTGCCGTTGCTCAATAATGCGCGAAAGAAGGCCGATTTTCGTTTCTTTCAAAAAGCACGGGTTGAGTTGGCAGACAACGGTGGCTTGGCCGTTCGGCTATTAAAGGGCCAGGAAAGTTTTCGTATTCAGCCCTTCGTTGATTGTAATGCGTGGCTGGAACTACCCGAAGGCCGGGCAGATTTCGAAACCGGTGAGTCGGTTCGGGTTTATGGCTGGCGCGCCGGGCGCTTTGAGTTGAGGTAAGTATGCTTGTAGAAATTCAATTATTTGGCGCATTCCGCGATTTCGAACACAGTGGAAAACTGAGCTTGGATGTGGCTGAAGATAGTGATGTAGCCCAATTGCGTGCAGCTATCGATGCGTATGGATCACAGCATTGGGGCGAAAAGTATCGCCCGGGCTTGCTGCGCGTTTCGGCTTTCGCCAGCGATCAGCGGGTTTTACGCGAGACCGACAAAATCAATGACCACCAAGGCTTGGCCGTATTGCCGCCGGTCAGCGGAGGTTGAGATGGAAAGTAGATTTGAAACGCAGGTTGTAGCGATCAGTGAGCGTGGTCTGGATCCCGCCGCTGCTTTAGATTTTGTTGCGGACCCTGCCTTCGGCGGTATCAATATGTTCGTCGGTAAGGTGCGTGATTTTAATCACGGCCGGGTCGTCTCCGGAATTAGTTATGACATATACAAGGCGCTTGCTGAGAATATGTTTGCAGAGATCTGTCGAGAGGCTGAGTTGCGCTGGGGTCCCAAACTAAAACTACATGTCTCCCACGCCTGCGGGCGCCTGGGTATCGGCGATCTAGCTGTGGTGGTGGCTGCCGGAACACCGCACCGGGATGAAGCCTTTCAAGCTTGTCGTTATGTGATTGAAGCAGTCAAGCATCGCGCACCAATCTGGAAGCAAGAGCATTTTGTCGATGGCGATAGCGAGTGGAGCCTGGGTTGCAGTCTGTGTGGTGATGAACATGATCATTCACATCAGGATCATCAACATGCCGCAGCAGAGCACGGCGCTACTTAGTTTATGAGTAGCGCGCTTACTGGCAAATCTAAAGAAGCGCATCAAAGCGAGCCGATCGGCGTAGTGCTGGCGGGCGGCCAGTCGCGGCGAATGGGACGAGACAAGGCGATGCTGGTGTATGCCGGCGCGCCGTTGATTGAACATATGATCGGATTGCTGCAGCAAAGTGGATGCAAGGCGACTTATGTTAGTGGCGACTTTCCGCAGTATCAGAGTATTTCGGATGAGTTTTATCAGCGCGGGCCTTTGGGCGGATTGCACGCAATCGCTCAGCGATTCCCTAATGAACAAGTGATATGTGTTCCGGTTGATATGCCGGATTTGTCGGTAAATAGCTTGCAGCGATTAGCTGCCGCGCCGGATGCGGCATGCGTGCGAATCGCTGATTTTGTGCTGCCCATGCGTATTCACACGGACGCAAACTGTCTAGTGCATATTCTTGATTTACTCAAGGCGCCCATTGAAGATGGGTTTGAGCGGCCGTCTTTGCGCTCACTGCAGAATCGTCTGGACGTTGTGTGCTTAGACCAGAGTGGGTTGGCAGACTCTGAATTTGCTAATGCAAACACGCCACAAGAATGGAGAAAGCTCAGTCAATGAAGGTACGCATAGGGCAGAATGAATTACGCTTTCGCGTGGATGAAGACGAGTTGTCCTCTCTACGCGCAATGGCCAAGGTCACCTGCGATGTGGGGATTTGCGCAGAACACACTTTGAAGTTTGTCCTGCGATGCATGGCCGGTGGCGAGCGCAAGCTCAGCCTGCGCAATGAGGCGATCACACTGGACTTGCCGGCTCCGGAAGTCGAGGAGTTGATTCAGAGCTTGCCATCCAAAAAAGGTTTGGAGTGGCGGCTGATTGACGAGTCGGGGCGAATAACCGATGTCAGTTTTGAGGTTGATGTTCGTGACAGCGTGAATAAGCGTGGGCCGAAAAAGAAAACAAAAAACTGATCATTCCGGTATCCGGGCTGCGCGCTGGACTGAGAAGACAGAACGTCGAGAACACTAAGAGACTTTATTTAGGATGGAATTCGAAATAATTCTAGCGATGACTGCGCTCATCTTTGCCGCGGCTTTGTTGTATTCATCGGTCGGGCATGGCGGCGCATCGGGTTATCTGGCGGTGATGGCGCTGTTCTCGATGGCTCCGATGGAAATGAAACCCGCTGCGCTCGTGTTGAACATTGTGGTTGCGGGCATCGCAACGTACAAGTTCGTTCGAGCCGGTTACTTTTCATGGGCAATTTTCTGGCCCTTCGCAGCCGCATCGGTTCCGATGGCTTATGTCGGCGGCTATATTGCATTGCCGGGACTTGTTTACAAACCCATCGTCGGAGTGGTCCTGCTGTACTCGGCCTGGCGCTTTTTGAGCCATGCCAGCAGTAGCGATTATGAGGTTACGCCGCCGAGCAAACCAGGCACGGTTGCATCCGGTGCCGGTCTCGGTTTTTTGTCCGGACTAACCGGTGTTGGCGGCGGCATTTTTCTTAGCCCGATGCTGGTGTTTTTGAAATGGGCACCGATCAAACAAGTCTCCGGAATCGCGGCGGCATTTATTTTGGTTAATTCAATTTCCGGATTGCTCGGTTTCATTGCCAGTAAAACAACGGCCTTGCCCGCTGCATTGCCGTACTGGGCGATTGCGGCAGGCGTCGGTGGTTTTATCGGCGCCGAATACGGCAGCAAACGTTTTGGTAACCCCACCATCAAACGGCTTTTGGGTGTTGTGTTACTCGTGGCCGGCGTGAAGATGGTTTTGACAGCAGGGAGTTAGGACACGTTTTTTGGATGTGCGTGGTTAGGTGTTTGGTTTTCGGCACATTCATTTTCGTTTCGTAATTCCGACTTGTCCGTCTTTTGCTCCACGTTTGTCATCCCCTCCGTGTCGTCATTCTGGCGAAAGAACGTCATCCCGGCATGCTTTTAGCCGGGACCAGAATCCAGCTTTGTCATCCCAGCGAAAGCTGGGATCTGCCTTTCTTGATTTCTGGCGCCGCTCACACGCTTCGGTCTATTCGAATTGCATTCGATGCGATTGATTGCCCTTTTGTAGCGACAAAAGGGCCAAAAACGCTTCCGCCTGAATCGCCCTGA
>CBDUOG010000023.1:0-29534 GCA_965368785.1 uncultured Gammaproteobacteria bacterium
AAGAAAGCCGCCAAGAAGAAAGTAGCCAAGAAACCGGCGAAAAAGAAGGCAGCTAAGAAGAAAGTAGCCAAGAAAAAGGTTGCAAAGAAAGCCGCCAAGAAGAAAGTAGCCAAGAAGAAAGTAGCCAAGAAACCGGCGAAAAAGAAGGCAGCTAAGAAAAAAGTAGCTAAGAAAGCCGCTAAAAAAGCCACCAAAAAAGTAGCCAAGAAACCGGCGAAAAAGAAAGTAGCTAAGAAAAAGGCAGCTAAGAAAGCTACTGGCGCTGCAAAGCCCGCGAAGAAAAAGGCTCGTAGAAAGTCGTCTCGCAAGGCTAAGTCTGCAGCAGCGATGCCGCCGGCACCGGTTGCACCGTTGGTTTGATTCAGCCCCGTTAGCTGAAATCTTGACACTCTCCCCTTGCCCAGTCGGGGAGAGGATCTTTCAATCAGGCACAGCTAACGCCCCGAAAGGGGCGTTTGCTTTTTTGGTGACAGCTTTTCCGCTAAAGGTCGCGCAGCTTAGGGTGCGTCGATTCCAGTCCAGTCACGCGCGGGCAACCCTAATACAGCGTCCATAAACTCCGGCATTAGGCCCGAGGGAGCCGCACTTTCCGAGTTCCAAAGCAGAACAATTCCGACGTCACGGTTGGGCATCATAGCGGTTAACGCGCGATAGCCTTGTACCGCGCCGGCGTGATAAACCATTTTCTCGTTGCCGTAGCGATATACACGCCAGCCTAGACCATAGTGTGCGTCGATAAGGCGGTCGCGACGCCAGAGTGCTCCGCGTAGTTGGTCATTGGTTCGTACTCTCGGGGTCTGAATCTGTGACAGCACCGACTTGGAAACGGTTTCCTGGCGGTGGCCCAGTTGGGCGATCATCCATTTGCCCAAATCCTCAACACTGGCATTGATGCCTGCCGCTGGTGGGACCCGGTAGTAGTTTTCTTTCGGGCGCACTGCACGCCAGGATCTGCCCGCTCTAACATGTGGCCGCGCCCAGCTCTTGCTGCTCTCCAAATTTTCCCGACCAAAGCTGGCGTTGTGCATTTGCAGCGGCGTGAACAAACGCTTCTGCACCAGCTCAGTATAGAAGCTCCCGGTTACCGCAAAGCAAATATCTCCAATCAAACTAAACGCGACATTTTGATAGCTGTAGCATTCACCGGGCTGACAGCGTAGCGGTGCGCTGGCAATCATCTGGCTGAGTTCCGGGAAGCTCTGGTCTGCCTCGAGCTCACGATCGAGTGCGTGCATGCCTAAGCCTAGCTGATGGCTCAACACATCCTGAACCGTTAATCGCGATGACTCCGGCGAGTTTCCAACTTCAAACCCCGGTAGCTGCTGCTGCACTGGCGTATCCCAGCGCAGTGCGCCTTGCTCGACCAATATCCCCGACAAAGTGCCGGCGAAACCTTTGGATAATGACGCGATTCGGAAGGCGGTCTGACCGGTCACCGTTTCGTTTTTGCCGCGCTCGGTTACACCAAAGCCTTCTGCGAGCACAATTTGATCACCGTGGACAATGGCGAGGGCGAGCCCGGGAATGCCGGACTTATCCAGGACACGTTGTGCACGGGCCTGGGTTTCCGCCGCGATCCGTTGAATGCGTCGCGTTTCCGCATCTTGCGACGACGTGCCCTGGGCAAAGCTGACTTGTGGGACATGCCAGGCAAACAGGCAAAGCAGGAAAATCTGAGGTAGCAATCGACGCCGTTGAGACACTAGGGGGTTCCGAAAGAATTTCTAAAAGGATACGCCAAATTGTAATTGCAGCCGGCGCTTTGGGGTATTGTATGGTTATTAGATTTAGGAGAATCATAAAATGGCATTGTTTCTTTTAGTCATTCTGGGTGGCGCCGTCGCGCTGGTCTTTGTGGTGATTGGTATCTACAACGGATTGGTTGTCGCGCGCAACGCCTACAAAAATGCGTTTGCACAGATCGATGTACAGCTAACTCGTCGCTATGACTTGATACCGAACCTGGTCGAAACCGCCAAGGGTTATCTCAAACACGAACGCGAAACGCTGGATGCGGTCATGCGTGCGCGCGCAGCGGCTGTTTCAGGATTAGGTGCTGCCAAGGCCAACCCGGGAAGTCCGGAGGCCATGGCGGAGCTCGCACAGGCCGAGGGCGCGCTCGGCGGTGCATTAAGCCGTCTGCTCGTCACCGTAGAGGCTTATCCAGACCTTAAAGCCAACCAGAACATGATGCAGCTGAGCGAAGAGCTGACCTCAACAGAAAACCGCGTGGCTTTTGCGCGTCAGGCATATAACGACAGTGTGATGTCCTATAACAACAAGCGCGAAGTATTTCCGGCTAACTTTGTGGCGGGCATGTTCCAGTTTTCGATGGCTGCATTGCTGGAGATCGCCGCCGACGAAGCACACAAACGCGATGCCCCGAAAATTCAGTTCTGAGAATTAGCGAATTGAAGCTAAGGGGTTTCAATGAATTTCTTTGAGCGACAGACCGCAGCACGTAAGTCGAGCAATCGGCTGGTCTTTCTTTTTTTGGCGGCGATTCTCAGCACGGCCGCCTTATTTAGCCTGGCCCTGTTGATCGCCAGTGGTGGCGAGGCAGGTTTCGAATCGCTGGTCTTCGGTGCGCTACTGGCTGGCGGTACGATGCTTGCGGCCTATCTGTTCAAAGTTGCGCAGTTGGGGTCGGGCGGGGCGCAGGTGGCGCAGCAGATGGGCGGTAGCCGCGTGTCTGAAGATACCCAAGACTTTCATCTACAGCGGCTGCGCAATGTCGTTGAAGAGGTCGCGATTGCCTCGGGCGTACCGGTGCCGGAAATTTATGTGCTTGAGCATGAAGCGGGCATCAACGCGTTTGCAGCGGGATATTCCACCGCGGACGCTGCCGTTGCAGTAACCCGGGGGGCTTTGGATCGGCTGAATCGCGAAGAGTTGCAGGGCGTGATCGCTCATGAGTTCAGTCATATTCTCAACGGTGACATGCGCCTGAATATCCGGCTGATGGGCGGATTATTCGGGATCATGGTGCTCGCGCTTATTGGCCGTAAAATTCTTATGCACGGGCGTTTGGGACGAAATAAGAACGTTGCCGGAATCATGATTATGGCGTTGGCGCTGGTTGTGGTCGGTTATATCGGTGTGTTCTTTGGCAGGCTGATCAAGGCCGGTGTCAGTCGTCAGCGCGAATACCTTGCCGATGCGTCAGCTGTGCAGTTCACCCGGCAGACGAGCGGCTTATCGGGCGCATTGAAAAAAATCGGTGGGCTGAGCGACGGTGCGAAAATCAAAGCAGCCGATGCTGAGGAAGTCAGTCACATGTTATTCGGCGAGGGTGTCGGTTTGAGCGGCTGGATGTCGACCCATCCGCCGTTGCTTGATCGCATTCGCGCATTGGAACCGTCTTTTACTGCCGATAAACTCGATGTGTTACGACATCAGTGGGAGATCTCACCGCCCAACGGAATCAAAGAAGATCTGGCAATGGGGCTCAGTGCGAGTTCGGGCGATTTGCCAGCAGCCCAAGCCGAATTGCGTCTGGTGCCACCGGCCGTGGTAGCGCAAGTCGCAACGCCTCAGTCAAACGACTATTCACGGGCCGGACAGATCGTAAAACAAATCCCCGATTCGCTGTATCGAGCCGCGCACGATCGTAGCGCAGCACCTTCGCTGATCTTCGGCTTGTTGTTTTCAGAGTCGTCAAAGATCCGTCAGCAGCAATTTTTGGAGCTTAAGGCACGCATAGGTGGTGAAGCTGCACAGCACGCGGTCGATTATGCCGATCGTCTTCAGACCTTGCATCCGATGTTGCGCTTGCCTTTGGCTGAACTGGCGTTGCCGGTGATGCGTCGTCGTCCGCGGCCGGAATTGGAAGGGTTCGCAGAAATGATTTACGCCCTGACCCATGCCGACGGTAAAGTCAGTCTGTTCGAGTACTGTCTGGGTGCGCTGGTGCGGCGTCACGTATTTGAAATGCTCGACCCGTCACGCACGCATAAAGTTGGCAATAAGCGAGTAAGTCAGCTCAGCAAAGAGGTGGTTAGTTTGTTATCCGTGCTGGCGCAGGCCGGGCACACGGATGCAATTAAGGCGCAGCATGCGTTTCTGGCCGGCATAGCCTGTCTATTTCCGCGCGAAGCGATCGCCTACATGGTGCCGCGCGACCCGATTGCCCTGCTGGACTCTGCACTTAATGAGCTGGATGCATTGCAACCAGAAAGTAAGTCTCTGTTGATCGAGGCGATGGTCGTGTCTATCAGTCACGATGGCTGCGTTTCGGTCGCAGAAGCTGAGCTTTTACGGACCATTTGCGCTGCGCTACATTGTCCGCTGCCGCCCATGCTGGAGCAGGTTCCGCAGCACTAAGCGCTGGCGTTAAGAATCAAGTCGGCTGCCTTTTCGGCGATCATGATGGTCGGTGCGTTCGTGTTGCCGCCAATCAAAGTCGGCATGACCGATGCATCCACAACGCGCAAATTTGCCATGCCATGCACCTTGAGTTGCGCATCGACCACAGCCAGCGGATCCGTTTGCGCGCCCATCTTGCAGGTGCCCACCGGGTGATAAATCGACTCCGCCTTGTTCCGAATAAATTGCTCTCGTTGCCCGGTGCTCTGGCAATTTGCGCCGGGCAAAAGTTTGCTTTCCCGGTAGGCGTCAAAAACCGGTTGGTCGAGAATTTTCTCGGCAATGTCGATGGCCTTTTGCATCATCCGCATATCAAAACCCTCTGCATCCGACAGGTAGTTAGCAAAAATGCGTGGCGGTCCCATTACATTCATCGGGTCGAGTTCGATATGCCCCCGGCTTCTCGGGCGCAGCAAACAGGCATGAACGGTATAGCCCGAACCGGGCAAGCGATTGCGCCCATGGTCATCAAGTTGCGCGGGCACGAAATGTAATTGAAAATCCGGCCGCTGATCCGGCGCGTCGTTGGAGCGAATGAAGCCGCCGGCCTCAGCAATATTGCTGGTCGCCGGTCCTGCGCGGTGGACGAAGTACTGCCACGCCGAGCTGAGCTCCGACACCTGATCATAGCTCACTGCTTGCGAGCTTTTATGGATGACACAAACGTCTAAATGATCCTGCAAGTTCCGACCCACGCCGTCTAATTTATGCGCTACCGGTACACCTGCCGACTCCAATTGCCGGGCACAACCAATCCCTGAGCGCTGCAGTATCTGCGGCGAGTTAATCGTGCCGCCACATAGCAGTACTTCCCCCGTACCGACATTAACGGTCGATCCCCAGCGAGGCTTTAGCGCGACCCCGGTAACCTGATCTCGGTCAACGATCAATTGCTGTACTTGCGTGTGGGTCATTACGCGCAAATTCCTACGTCGGGAAATTTCACTTAAATAGGCCCTGGCGCTCGAGTAGCGACGACCTTGGTCAATCGTGCATTGATAGTATGCGAAGCCTTCCTGATTTGAGCCGTTGAAGTCGGTGTTGCTCGGAAAGCCCGCTTGTCCTGCCGCACGCAAAAATGTATCGCTCAGGGTATTCGTATAGCCTAAATCAGTGACTCGCAACGGTCCCTGATCGCCGTGCCAATCGTCGGCCCCGCGACTATTGTTTTCGGCCCGGATGAAGTAGGGCAACACATTGCGCCAGCGCCAGATATCAGAATCACAGGTATCTGCCCATTGTTCATAATCGAGCTGATGTCCACGGATGTAGCACATGGCATTTATCGAGCTGGAGCCACCCAGCACCTTACCGCGTGGCCACCATAAGCGACGCCCTGCCAGTTGCGGCTCGGGTTGCGTGTAGTAATCCCAATTAAGGCTTTTCCAGTTAACCAGTTTTGCGATGCCCGCAGGCATGTGAATCAACGGGTTCCAGTCACGTGGGCCTGCCTCGACCAGGAGTACCGAGCAGGCGGGGTCTGCGCTGAGTCGATTGGCCAGCACACAACCGGCAGAGCCGGCACCGACAATGATGAAATCAAAATGATGCTTGAGTTTTATCGGGTTCATTTGTGCATGCTAATAGACTTTGGCTTCCTGTGCCTTTTTCGCTGCAATCGGTTAGTCTTTGCGCGTCAGTGGTGCAAGGGGTAATAGGTGCGGCGAATAGATCAGGTGCGCGACTTCTTAAAGTCGCTAAAGGCTGAGCCCGGTCTGGCTCTGGCCTTTATCTATTTCTTCTTCCTTTTGTGCGGCTACTATGTCATTCGCCCTGTGCGCGATGCTCTGGGGGCGAGCGAAGACCCTGCCGCGATTTTCCCTCAATGGATGATTGAATGGTCGGCGGCGCAGGGATTTTCCCTGGGTGCGTTCACCCTGCAGGTGCTTTTCACCGGCACCTTTATTGTGATGCTGATATTGCAGCCTTTTTATGGCGCATTGGTCAGCCGCTTTCCAAGGCGGGTCTTTTTGCCGCTGATTTATCTGATCTTTATCGCCTGCCTGCTTGGATTTCATGCGTTGTTTGACCAGAAGTTTGCCGGGCGGGGCATGATGTTCTTCATCTGGATCGCCGTATTCAACCTATTTGCGGTTTCAGTTTTCTGGAGCTATATGGCCGATATCTATCGCGAATCAGATGCAAAGCGCCTCTACGGATATATCGGCGCCGGTGGCACTCTGGGCGCGATCCTCGGGCCAATTATTACCGGGCAGTTAGTCAGTGTTGTCGGAATTGCTAACCTCTTGCTGATATCGATCATGATGCTGGTGATCTGCCTGTACTGCATTCTCAAGCTGGCGCCACTGGCGCGCAGCCGGGAACAGTTAAACGACCTTCGCGGGCCGGTAGCGCCGATTGGCGGAAGCTTTCTGGCGGGCCTGAAAATTGTCTTTTCTGACCCCCTGTTCAGGGCTTTGGCGCTGCTGATGTTTTTTGGTGTCGGCGTGGGAACCCTGCTCTACAACGAGCAGGCTGCGTTTGCGCGCAGCTTCAGCTCAGATGAAGTGCGCACCAGTTTTTACGCAAATATCGATCTGTTCGTAAACCTGCTGACGCTCACTATCCAATTGATTGGTACGCGCTATCTGCTCACTCGGTTTGGTATTCGTCCGGTATTGGTGATCCCCGCATTGGCCATTAGTTTAGGCTTTTTTGTACTTAGTGCTTCGCCATTGCCGCTACTGTTGATCGCAGTTCAAGTGATGACCCGCGCAAGCGAGTTTTCTCTGGGCAAGCCGGCACGTGAAACTATTTATACGCAGGTTGACTCAGAGCGTCGCTATAAGGCGAAGGCGTTTATCGACACGGCGGTCTATCGTGGCGGTGACTTGAGCTTTGTCTGGGCGCACAAATTTGTCAGTGCTCTGGGAAGCTCGGCGGTCTTTGCAGTGGGTGCAATTTCAGCGCTGATATTCACCTACAGTGCCAGTCGTGTATTCAGCGAGTTTCAGATGTATAAGAAGCGTGGTGCTTAGGCCTCAGGCTTACTGGATATCCACATGTGTACGCGTGCGCGAAAGACTTCTTCGTTGAGGTGATTGGAAACGCTCACTAGACTGATTGCTTCATAGGGCGTCGTGCTGAATCGCAGCGCCTCAGCGAATCGCGCTCTTGCTTGCATAGTGCCTTCGGCTTTCTTTAAATACTCAACTTGCATGGATTTCGGAATCCAACGCATGCCCTTGGGCACACTGGCTTCTGTGCACATGCCGGCGCACAGTTCCGCCAGATTGCACAGTGCAATCGCGTGTACCGTACCGATGTGGTTGGTCACTTTGCGCCGATGCTTCATGCTCGCTTCGCACAGGCCGCTTTCCAATTGCGTGATCAACGGCGAGATACTGCCAAAGTAGGGCGCCTTAAAACAGATTATCCGCGAGAATAGCCAAAGACCGAACGGCCAGCGGCGCATTCGGTCAAATAAGGCAACCACATATGGCTTACGTGCAAGCATCCGTATTAAGCGGCAGCACTGTTGGCACCGGCAGACTTGCGATACAGCGAAGCGGCAACTAGGTCTTCGTGATCAAAATCGTCGACCGTAATTGCCTCATCGGTTAAGTCACGCAACTCAATCAATTGCTGTTTCTCGCCAGCAGTGATCACACCCAGTTCAAAAGCCTCACGCAGCTGGCCGCCAAAATCTAAGGAATGAATTTCGCCGGACTTCACTGCTTTCATAAACTTGCGCTCAACCGGCTCTGCCAAAATGACTGCGGCCAAAGACGCATTAACCCGGCCGGCTGGATTATTGGCGCTAGGGGTCAGGTAAGCGCCCTGAACCAAGCGATCGCGGGCGTCAGATGGCGACATGATTAGAGCAGCAGCCCGGTGACCGAGTCGATCGCTGGGCGCCTGAGCGCGACGGCCGAATGGGAATACCAATTGCCACAGCAACCAGCCCACGGGGCGAATCGGGAAGTTACGTAATGCACCGGACAGCGCGGTTTCAATCTTATTGACGCTATCGTGGAATGCCCACGCTAACATCGCGCTTTCGGACGCCGGCCTGCCTTCATCTTCAAAGCGTTTGAGCATTGCGCTGGCGATATACAACTGGCTGAGCACATCGCCGAGTCGGCCCGAAAGCTTTTCTTTGAATTTCAATTTACCGCCCAGGGTCAGCATGGATGTATCAGCCACCAACGCGAGGGCCGCCGAGTAGCGGTTAAGTTTGCGATAAAAATGGCGCGTGTAGGCCCCACCGGGGACGCTGCCGATATGCGAATTGGTAATTGCGTGTACAAAGCTGCGCACGGCATTGGAAATCGCAAACCCGATGTGTCCAAACAAGTTGGTATCAAATTCGCGCAGACGTACTTGCGGATCCGGGTGCTGGGCCGCGCGCATTTCTTTGAGTACCCACGGATGGCAGCGAATAGCGCCCTGGCCAAAAATCATCAGGCTACGGGTCATGATGTTTGCGCCTTCAACCGTGATCGAAATCGGCGCTGCCTGCCAGTTGCGGCCTAGATAGTTTTTCGGACCGAGAATCACGCCCTTACCGCCATGCACGTCCATTGCGTCGCGGGCGATTTCGCGGGCGAGTTCGGTCGCGTGGTATTTGGCGATGGCCGAGGGTACTGCCGGCTTTTCGCCGCGGTCGACCGCGGCAGCTGTGGATTGCGAGAGCGCGGTAATTGCATAGGTATACCCCGCAATTCGAGCAAGCGCTTCCTCAACGCCCTCGAAGCGGCCAATGGACAGACCGAATTGTTTGCGAATTCGCGCGTAGGCGCCGGTTGCGGCAGCGGCGACTTTTGCCGCGCCACTTGAGGTTGATGGCAGAGTGATTGCGCGACCCACCGACAAGCATTCCACCAGCATTCGCCAGCCGTGGCCGATGTAGTCTTCGCCACCAATCAGCTGCGACAGAGGCAGGAACACCTCTTCGCCGGAGAGCGGGCCGTTCATGAAGGTGCAGTTCAGAGGGAAGTGGCGTCGACCGATAATTAGACCCGGTGTTTCGCGGGGAATGAGGGCCAAAGTAATGCCCCGGTCTTCTTCATCACCCAAAAGTTTATTCGGGTCATACAGCCTGAAGGCGAGTCCGATAACCGTCGCAACCGGAGCCAATGTAATGTACCGCTTATCGAAAGTCAGCTTGACACCCAGTACCTTCGCGCCGTTCCATTCGCCTTCGCAAACCACGCCAAAGTCACTTAGAGATGTCGCGTCCGAGCCGGCGCTCGGGCTGGTTAAAGCAAAGCACGGGACCTCGCGGCCGTCGGCCAGCCGCGGCAGATAGTGGCTCTTTTGTTCTTCGGTACCGTAATGCAGCAGCAGCTCGGCTGGACCCAGTGAGTTGGGTACGCCGACAGTTGAGCTCAGAACCGATGAAATCGATGCCAGTTTCTGGATGACCTTGTGATGCCCTAATGCGGAAAACCCGAGGCCGCCATACTGCTTGGGAATAATCATGCCGAAGAATTTATTTTGTTTGATGTATGCCCACACTTCCGGTGGCAGATCGGCGTGTACATGAGTAATTTCCCAATCGTTGACCATGCCGCAAACGGTTTCACAGGGCCCCGCTAAGAATGCCTGCTCTTCAGCGCTGAGCTCTGGTTTCGGTTGGGCGAGCAACTCATTCCATTTGGGCATGCCTGAGAACAGTTCGCCCTCAAATCCGACCGTGCCTGCTTCCAAGGCAACGCGCTCGGTATCTGACAGCGGTGGCAAGATACGAATATAAAAACCGAGCAGGGGTTTGGTGATCAGCTTCTGACGCAGAGGTGGAATCAAAATCGGCAGCACCAATACCGCCACGATGATCGATACAGTGATAACCGCTGTACTATTTGCACCGCCCAGGGCCGCTGCAACCAGAAGGGTCGCGGTGATCGCGGCAAAGCTCGCCAACGATAGGCGCGACCAGGCCGTAATTAAAAAGGCGATGGCAACAGCAAGGATGGGGATCAATATGCTCATTCAATTACTCCGCGATTGGGTTGGCGCCCCGCCAGTTTGCAGTTTGACTGAGCAAAGGCAAGTGAAATGCTCGATCAAGCCGCATTTGCCTGGATTCAGGCAGCTGAGGGGCCTTATTTGTCATCGGTCTGCAAAACCACACCGGCCCGATAAATCCAACCTTATATATAAGGTTAGAAGTTCGGCCCGGCAATTCCCAAACCATACGCCATAGTATGGAAGAACTCGGCAGGCTGTCAATACGTTACCGTATGGTGCAAACTGAGTGGCACATAGCGGATCATGTGAGTCGGCACCGATGCAACTCCAACGGGTTCTTTATTCATGAAAGCACAAGCGCAGAAAACTGAACGTACCAGTCGATTGAGCGCCCAGGACTGGGCCGATGCGGCGTTGGATGTCATTGCCGAGCAAGGTGTGGCTGCCGTTGCGGTCGAGCCATTGGCTCGCAGGCTCGGTGTCACTAAGGGCAGCTTCTACTGGCATTTTCCTTCGCGTGAGGCATTGCTCAGCGCGGCATTGGATTTGTGGGAAAAAACCGAGCAGGAAACCGTGTTTGGTCAACTCGAATCGGTCTCAGATGGGCGCGAGCGACTGCGCGCACTGTTTCAACTCGTCGCACAAGAGCTTAAGACCCATGTGATTTATAGCGAGCTACTTAAAGCACTCGACAACGTTACAGTGCGGCCGGTACTCGAGCGCGTATCCCAGCGTCGCATGGATTACTTGTCAGTGAGTTTTCGGCAAATCGGACTGGCTCGATCCGATGCGATCAATCGCGCGCGGTTAACCTATTCGGCCTACGTGGGTTTCTTGCAGCTGTCACTGCAGTTGCAGTTGCAACCGAAGATGCATCAGGAAGAGTTTGACCACTACGTGGATCACGTAATGGCCACCCTCATTCCTGTCTAGAGTTTTGTCAGGGTCTATTTAAGGGGCACAATCAATGACCCTTCGTATCCAGCTCGTTGACTCGCTTAAGCGCCTGCTCAAAGCTCAGGGCATTACGTATGCGATGCTCGCCACGCAAATCAATATGAGTGAGGCGACGGTCAAGCGTATGTTTTCTCGACAAAGCATCCGGCTCGAGCGTTTGGAGCAGATATGCGACGTGTTGGGGGTGGGATTAGCCGAGCTCGCAGGAGAATCTCAGAATCGCCCCAGCCCGCTCACTCAGCTGAGTGTGAGCAGCGAACGCATTTTGGTTAACGATCCGGCGTTGATGTTGGCGATGTTCTTATGCATCAATCGCTGGACTCAAGAAGAAGTCTTGGAGCATTACAACTTCGACGTGCCTGGCTGGACCCATAAGCTCACCTTGCTCGATAAGATGGGCGTCATCGAATTGTTGCCGAACAATCGCTACCGGGTCCGCACTGCGCGGAATTTTCGCTGGCGTCGTAATGGACCCTTTGAAGGCTTCGTGCTCGAGAAATTACTTCCTGACTATTTTTCTCGTGGTTTTGCGAAAGAGGGTGAAACCGTGCTTTTGCTGAACGGGATGGTGTCCGAGCGCACCGCTCGAAATATCACCTTAAGGCTTGAGGAAGCAGCCGAGGGCTTTGACGCGATGTTGGCATTGGACGCGACCTTGCCGGTGGCCAATCGGGTTGGCGTGAGTCTGGTGTTGGCCCAAAGGCCTTGGAATTTCAAGGTGTTCGACCCTCTGCGCAAAGTCCAAGTAACAGATTAGGTCGCCAGCGGGCGATTCAGGCATTAAAATACCCAATCTGCCGAATCCGCCGGCCCTGCTTTTAAATTTCTCTGGAGCGAATGAATGAGCAACGCTGTACGCGCTGACGCCAATCGGGCTGCTGCCCCCCAATCGAAACTAGTTGCATTAAATGAGTGGGTGGATTCTGTTGCCGCGCACACGCAGGCCGCGCACGTACACTGGTGCGACGGCTCAGATGCTGAGTACGGCGAGTTGGTCGAGCTGATGTTGGGGACCGGTGATTTGATCCGGCTCAACGAGCAAACCCATCCGAATTGCTATCTGCACCGGTCCAGTCCGTCTGATGTGGCCCGGGTAGAGCATCTGACGTTTGTGTGCACCACAGACAAAGACGACGCCGGTCCGAACAATCACTGGATGTCGCCAGCCGATGCGCGGGCGAAAATGCATGAGCTGTTTGCAGGCTGCATGAAAGGCCGCACCTTGTATGTGGTGCCTTACTGCATGGGGCCGATTGATTCGCCGATCGCCCGTTGCGGCGTGGAAATTACCGACAGCCCCTATGTGGCTGCAAATATGCGGATCATGACCCGTATGGGTGCAGCGGCCTTGGCCCGTATTGAGCGTGAGGGTGGTTTTGTAAAAGGCCTGCATTCGACCGGTGACTTAAACCCAGATCGCCGATTCATCATGCATTTCCCCGAGACACTCGAGATCCAGAGTTTTGGCTCAGGTTACGGTGGCAATGCATTGCTCGGCAAAAAATGTCATGCGCTGCGCATCGCCAGCTATCAGGCACGAAAGGAAGGCTGGCTCGCCGAGCATATGCTGATCCTCGGACTCGAGAGTCCGGCGGGTGAAACGCATTACATCGCTGCGGCATTTCCCAGTGCCTGTGGTAAAACCAATCTGGCGATGTTGATCCCTCCTGAGGGTTATCAAGAGGCAGGCTGGAAGGTTTGGACCGTAGGTGACGATATCTGCTGGATGCGTCCGGGCAGCGACGGTCGCCTGTGGGCGATCAATCCGGAGGCAGGCTTCTTTGGCGTGGCTCCGGGCACCAGCGCGATGAGTAATCCGAACGCGCTTAATATGCTCAACCATGATTCGATTTTTACCAACGTCGGCGTGACCGCAGACAATCAGCCGTGGTGGGAAGGGCTGGGCACAGGGCAACCAGTTAAAGACTGGCAGGGCCGTGACTTCGACCCGGCGAACGGACCGGCTGCGCACCCGAATTCGCGATTTACGGTGAGCGCCAAACAATGCGCCAGCTATTCACCTATGGCTGATGATCCTGCCGGTGTGCCGATAAGCGCCATCGTCTTCGGCGGCCGTCGAGCCAGTCTGGTGCCTTTGGTGTTTGAGGCGAAAGACTGGGCGCATGGCGTGCTGGTCGGCGCGGCGATGGCCTCGGAGACAACAGCCGCTGCCACTGGTGCGGTTGGCGTAGTGCGCCGAGACTCAATGGCGATGAAGCCATTTTGTGGCTATAACTTCGCCGACTACTTTGCCCATTGGCTCAGCTTCGCGGACAAAGCAGACAAGCTACCGAAAATTTTCCACGTGAACTGGTTCCGCAAGGGTGAGGACGGTAAGTTTTTGTGGCCT
Organism: uncultured Gammaproteobacteria bacterium; assembly: GCA_965368785.1. Lineage (GTDB taxonomy): Bacteria > Pseudomonadota > Gammaproteobacteria > Xanthomonadales > Xanthomonadaceae > Silanimonas. The sequence goes on from CBDUOG010000023.1 coordinate 13,586, forward strand.
GGCTACGGCGAGAACATGCGGGTGCTCGAATGGATGGTTAAACGCGTGCAGGGTGTCGCACCGGCCCGCCCGACGCCTATCGGTAATCTGCCACGTGCCGAAGACTTGAATCTCGACGGCCTGAAAGTGGCTTCAGAGCGCCTCAGTCAGCTGCTCGAGGTGGACGCAAAGGCTTGGGCGGCCGAACTCGACCTGATTGATGAGTATCTGGTTAGTTTTGGCGATCGCATGCCCGCGGCGCTATTGCAGCAAGTCGCTTTGGTGCGCGAACGCTTCAAAAACTGAGGCTGTCTCAAGCTCGTTAAGACAGGCATCGCCCTCCACGGCGATGCCTTTTTTACTTGGAAACCTTGTCATATGGGGCTCTGCGGCCTATCTGTCTCCGAACTAAAGCCGGTTGGTCGCCTTACTCCGGCGGCAAATGTTAAGAAAACCCGCCCAAAGCTTCGGAATTCGTTCGAAAAACGTAAAGAGATGTTTGGCGTTTCGTAAAGATTGCGTTATGCTCGGTAAGCCACATGGGCCTAATCATGGGTTCATAGAGGCTTTTTTATAACCTCAACTAATTCAACTCAATTAATGTTGGAGAGAGAGTACATGTCTAATTTAAAACAGCTTTCCGGTGCGATTCGTTTCGCGCTTTTTGCCGGTGCTGCCTCGATGCTTGCTGCTCCTGCGTTCGCGCAGGATGCTGATCAAGACGACAGCAAGGTAGTTACTACCGACCGCATTCAAGTCACGGGTTCGCGTATTGCCACGGCAAACGTGGAAGGCTCATTGCCGGTCACCGTGATCACTCGTGCAGAAATGGATGCCAGCGGCGACGTATCCGTCTCTGAATTCCTGCGTAGCACAACCTTTAACTCATTCGGTTCGGTCAAACCGCAGTCGGGCAGCTCGGCTCAGTCGGTTGCTACCGTTAACCTTCGCGGTTTAGGTTCGGCTCGTACCTTGGTTCTGATTGACGGTCGTCGCGCTCCGGTTTCGCCGACCCTGGGTCAAGGCCAAGACTTGAACTCGATTCCGCTCGCAGCTGTTGAGCGCATCGAAATTCTGCGTGATGGCGCCTCGGCAGTTTACGGTTCCGATGCAATCGGTGGCGTAGTCAACATCATCACCCGTCGTGACTTCAGCGGCGTTGAAGCCCGTTATGGCTTTGGCCGTCCGAGCCGCGAAGGTGGCGATACGGAAGAAGGCTCGCTGATCTTCGGTGCATCTGGTGACCGCGGTAGCTTGATGGGCGGTATGTCCTACAACAGCCGTGACATCGTGTTCGCTCGCGACCGCTCCTGGTCGGCAGGCGGCGCATCGTCGTACGGTAACAACTACTACTCAGCAATTCAGATCAGTGGTCCCCCGGGCTCCACCAATGCGGCTGACTACATCCGTGGCGGCTTCCTTGGCGGCGTGCAAAACTTTGCGCCAGGCGGCGCAGGTTGTGATGATGATCCGGGCCTGTTCGTCAGCGGTTCGTTCTGCGCATACGACTTCACCTTCGTTTCGGCTGACGAAGCAGAAGTTGACACCAGTTCCTTGTTCATGCGCGGTCAGTATGAAATCAACGACAACTGGTCGACCTTCCTGCTCGGCAGCGTAACCCGTACCGAATCCTTCGGACGTTATGCTCCGGTTCCGGGTCAGTACTTCATCCCGGGTGGCAGCGCGAACAACTATGTCGGCGCCGCACCGGTATTCTTGCGTCACCGCGCTACCGCGTCGGGTCCGCGTGATCAGTACATCGATGGCCAGACCTACAACGTCATGTGGGGCTTCAACGGTCAGGTTTCTGATACGGTCAATGTCGAATTCGGCGTCCGTCGCGTAGAAAGCTCGTTCCATGACTACGGCTACAACTATCTGGTTGTCTCCTTGTTCGAGGCAGCAGCAGCCAATGGTTCCTACGACATTCTGAATCCGTCGTTGAACCCGAGCTCGGTGCTGAACTCGATCGAAGCCACCATCTTCCGTGACGCTTCCACCCAATACGACGAAGCTTTTGCTTCGGCTCAGTTCGACCTGTTCGAAATGGGCGGCGGTACAACCGCACTTGTCGTTGGTGCAGAAGCACGTAGCGAAGACTATGCCGACATCTATGACAGCTTGAGCTCTGCTGGCGTTATCGCAGGTTCGGCTGGTAACTCCGCTGCTGGTGGCCGCAATTCGCGCGCCTTCTTCGGTGAGTTCCTGATGCCGATTACCGACACATTTGAAACCCGCATCGCTGCTCGTTACGACGACTACAGCGATTTCGGCAATGCAACGTCGCCGTCGATCTCGTTCCGTTGGCAGCCTCTGGATAACCTGACCCTGCGTGCATCGTATGGCGAAGGCTTCCGTGCTCCGACCCTGGACATCCTGACTCAGCAGCCAGCGTTCTCGGCTGACTTCACGTCGGATCCGGGTACTTGCTATGCTAACACCGGTTTCTCGAACTGTACTTCCAACGTCACGTTGGTTGGTTCAACCCAAGCTGACGTCTACGTTTTGGCTAACCCGAATCTGGGCGCTGAAGAGTCCGACGGTTGGAATATCGGCGCAGCGTATGATCCGACCGACTGGTTGGGTATCACTCTTGATATCCACAACACCAAGTTGACCAACTCGGTCACCGGTATCGGCTTGACCGGCACCGGCGGTATGGAAGATTGCTTGGGTCCAAACCCGCAACAACCGTGCCCGGCTGGCGTTACCAACCTGAGTCCGTCCCTGGTACCGCCGGTAGCTTCTGCCGGTTTGGGTATTGCACGTGGTCCGGCTGACCCGCTCTGCTTGAACCCGGGTACAACCACTCCGTGCCAAGGCCCGATCGTTTACGCACAGCGCGGCTTTATTAACCGCGGTACGATTGAAACCCGTGGTTTCGATCTCGGCGTAAATTCCAAGTTTGATTTCGGTAACTGGGGTTCATTGCGTACGCAGTTGACCTATAGCTTCACCGATTCGTACAAGTTGGATGGCGTAGAAATTATCGGTAGCACCGGTGCACCGGACTACCGTGCAAGCGTCAACAACACCTGGGCCGTGAATGACTTCACCTTCGGTTGGAACGTCAGCTTGATCGACGAGACTCCGTTGTTGGATGGCAGCCCGGGCCGCACCTGGGTTATCCATGACCTGCAGGCTTCTTGGGCTGCGCCGTGGAACGGCAACATCATCCTAGGTGTCACCAACCTGACAGACAACGAGCCAGTGATTGACTTCAATCAAGGCCGTGCGTTTGATACCGGTTTGTACGATGCTTACGGTCGTGTGCCGTACGTCCGCTATACCCAAACCTGGTAATACAGGCTTAAGTTAAGCGATAGACAAGGGCCCCTCGGGGCCCTTGTTTTTTTCAGGGCTGCTATTCTAAGCAGCCTTTTTAATGGAATATCCATTCGTGGCTGAGGAACTCAAGCAAGCACGCGGCGCTAACTGGAGCCGCTATTGGGCGACCGGCGCGCTGCACTCCTGCGCTGGCTCGTTTAGCGGCAACTATGCCGGGGCGATTGCGCGTTGGTGGTTGCAGAGCTGCAAGCCGCTCGCGCTTGGCTCACGGGTTCTGGATCTGGCCAGTGGAAACGGGCCCCTGCCGCGGCTAATGCTGGGTCTGGATGGAGGCGATGACCTGGGTCTGCAGATCGATGCGGTTGACTTGGCCGAGGTGGCGCCTGCGTGGGCGAATCAGCTGGACCCGGAGCGCCGGGAGCGATTGCGCTTTCATGCTCAGACCGACATGACCTGCTTGCCGTTTGCCGATGCACAGTTTGACCTCGTCGTCAGTCAGTACGGCATTGAGTACGCACCGCAGCCGGCCGCGCTTTCCGAGGCGCTGCGGGTACTTAAGCCGGCCGGAAGCATGGCGCTGCTCATGCATCATAAAAATTCCTTACCGGTGCAAATTGGCCGTAGTGAATTCGCGTTTCTAGGCGTGATCTTCGATCATTTAGGCTTCTTTACGCAGGCCCGAGCCCTCGTTCCCTGGTTGGCCATGGCTACAACTGCCAAGGGGCGAGAAGAGTTAGGCAATAGTGTTGAAGCCAATGAGGTGCGCGGCCAGTACAACGCGGCGGTCAAATATGCATTGGACTTTGCGGCAGCTAATCCGGCAGTAAAGGCACTCTGTCACGAGCTGCTGCAGCAGACTCAAGCCCTGTTTGCTTCTTTGAAAGATCAGCCGCTGGATTCGGTGAAGGAAAATCTAGACAGGCTGGAACTCGCTTACCGGGATAGTCAGCTTAGATCTCAGGAGTTGGTTGATTGCGCGCTGGATGAATCCCAAATAGGCCAGTGGCGAAATATTCTGGTCGAATCCGGCCGACGTGTTGAAGTCGATGAAATGCGCCAATCTGGTCAGCTGATGGGCTGGACGCTCAGTGCGGTGATGGGCTCTTAAGACGATAGCTCGTTGTTTAAAAGGAACTAGGGTTTACAAGTCTTGCTGATACCGGACGTACGGCACGCGACCTTCTTCCTGGTCGCCATCTGCGGCATCTTTCAAGAACGGGTTGTCGCCATTAGTGATCAGACTGCGTGCACCGACCGATAATTTGCCGTGCCATGGTGTGCGCCAGGTGATACCCAAGCCAAGTGTGGAGAACGAGCTTTCCGCGCCGGGGATCTGGATGGACTGGCTGACAATCTCGCCGCCAAAGCTGCCTTTGCCTGCCTCTAAAGTCAATGTGCTGACGTCCCACTGGGGTGGCAGGGAGCCGGGTAGGAACTGCGACGGCGACACCAGACGCGCGCGCGCGACACTTCCGCCCAGACGCACCCAGCCTTGCTGGCCAATTTTCAAAGTGCCTTCAAGACCGGCTTCATTCTGCTCGATCCGGCTACCGAAATTCTGTGGGTCAAACAATAGCGATGGGTCGAAACGCGGCCCCGACATCAGCATCAAGTTCCGGCTCGGGTCGTCGATACGAAACTCCCGGCGGCTCAGGCTAGCGGTTAAATCGCTGCCGCTATTGCCGACCAGGCTCGCCTTCAGACTGGAGCCTTTAACACTTGGCTCGGTTTGCCACTGGGCGAGTTGGCAATCTTGCAAGGTCATGGATAGGTCGGCGTGATGGTCGCAGACCAGTCCCAAACGCGGAGTTTGTCCCAAAGATTGTAGGTCGAGAGAAAGCTTATCGCCGCTATTTAGCTTCCAGCGCGTAGACAAGCCTAAGCCTTGCAATCGTTGTTGCTCAGATCCACCGAGGGTATCGACGCTTTTGTCGATAAGCAAAATCGCCTCGAGCCGGCCGCTTTGATTGTTCCAAACGGGAAATGCGGTGGATTCTTCGCTCGATTCGGAATTTTGAGGATCCGCACCCGCAGATTGCGCATAAGCCAAAGGCGCACTGAGCAAAAGCCCAATGCTGAGTATCGAGGTTAACTTTTGGCGCAACGCCATCATGCCTGCTTGGATTCCTTCGGGAACGCTTTAGTTCCAACAACTTAACGTAAATTTTAACCTTTTTTTGAGCATTGCAGCAAAAAATTGTCAGTGCAGCCGCGAGCTCGGGGCTGGAGGCAGCTCGGACATCTGAGAGAACAAGCGATGGATTTGTGATTCAGCAAATTCATATTTCTGCCCGCAAAATTCGCAGGCAACGGTCATTAACCCGTCTTCCAGGCTCGCCATAGCCTCATTAATACCAATAGAAACAATCACTTCGGCGACTTTGTCGGCGGAGCACGTGCAGGCGAAATGAAGCTTTTTGCTGTCCAAGACCGCGACCGATTCTTCCTGGAATAAGCGCCACAACAGGGTTTGTGGCTCGGTTTGCATTAATTCGTCCGCCTCCAAGGTGTGCAGAAGCGCTTCTACGGTCAACCAGCAATCCTCTGAATCTGCGCGATTCTCGGCAGTCTTCGGCATCTGCTGCAGCATCAGCCCACGCGCGCGCTGACCATCTACGGCCAGGACAATTCGGGTTGCTAACTGCTCGGACTGGGCAAAATATTGTTCGAAACACGCCTCCAAGGATGGCTGATCAAGACTCACTAAGCCTTGGTAGCGGGCAATCTCGGCCTGCCCCGGTCGCTTCGTTTCCATCGTGATCGCCAGTAGCGCATCGTGGCCCACGCACTCGGCAGAAAACTGCGGCACGCTGCCTTCATGCTTAGCGATTGCGCGGACGCTGCCGTTGGCGCTGCATTCGGCGAAAACCCGTTTGATCGCAGCTGTACCTTTAAGTTGGACGCTGAGTCGACCGTCCAGTTTGGTGTTTGCGGTAAATAGTCCGGCGCTGGCGCATGTTTTACCCAATATTTGCTGCACGTTTGCGGGATAATCGCCACTCTCCTGGATCTTGGTCCAGATCGCACTGAGATCGACCCAGGCCCCGCGAACTAATCCTCCGCGAAGTAAAAATCGATTCAAGCAGTCGTCGCTATTGAGCGATTGAGGGTCGGCAGTCATTCAAATCTCTGGTTGCAGTGTTCGAGAACCGTTATTTTATCGTCAATTCACATTAACACCCTAAAGGTATCGGCCGAGTGACCCAAAACCTGCATGTTGAACTCAAGCAGCCCCTGCTTCGCCTACGCATTCAGGGCTTTTTAAAAGTTGCTGCGCTTGCGGCTGTTGCGTGGTGCGTATTGAGCGTCGGTCAGGTCGCGATATTCGCGTTTGTCGATCCACCCAGTTCAGCGGTTATCCAACGTGATCGTATCGAGCGTTTTTGGTCGCGCAGCGAGCAACAAGGGCTGACGCATCGATGGGTAGATTTCGAGCAGATCTCTGAGCAAATCCCGATTGCATTGATTGCAGCCGAAGACCAGCAATTTCCATTCCACTCCGGTTTCGATCTGGCGGCGATCCGCAAGGCAGTTGAGCACAATCAGCAAAGCAAATCGCTACGCGGCGGAAGTACGATTACGCAGCAGGTAGCGAAGAACCTTTTCCTGTGGCAAGAGCGAAGCTATTTACGCAAAGGCCTGGAGACCTGGTACGCATTCTGGATTGATCTGATCTGGTCAAAGCAACGCATCATCGAGGTGTACGCTAACATCGCCGAGTTTGGTGATGGCGTGTACGGCGTTGAGGCGGCGGCGCAGACGTTTTACGCAAAGCCTGCGCTGCGCCTGAGCGCGCGCGAGTCGGCAACATTGGCCGCGGTGCTGCCGAGCCCGAAACGTTACAACGCACGAAATCCAGGGCCCTGGGTGCGTAGTCGTGCCAATTGGATTCAGCGTCAGGTTATCCAACTCGGTGGGCCCGAGTATTTGTATGCTCGCGTACCGCCCGCGCCTTAGGCGCGAGGTTCCAGCAATCGATAGCAGAAGACGGCGAGAATCGCGCCTAACAATTGTGCGCCGATAAATGCGATCACATCACCGGGCGCAATGCCTGAGAATGTCTGGGTTAAAGCCCGCGCAATGGTCACTGCCGGATTCGCAAACGATGTGCTCGCGGTAAAAAAATAGGCGGCAAAAATATATGCGCCGACCAGTGCTGCTACGGCTTGAGCACGATGGCGAACGCCGAGCAGAATGGTCAGAACCAATCCGAAACTGGCAACGACTTCGCTAAAGACCTGAGCAAACCCGTGACGTGGCTTATTACCGATCTGAACTATTTCGACATCAAACATCATATGGGCGATCAATACGCCAACAACTGCACCGACAATTTGCACCGTCATAAAAATAATTGCTTCACGGCGAGCAATTTGCTCTTGCAACATGAAAGCAAGCGTCACAGCTGGATTAAAATGCGCGCCTGAATAGGCACAAAGCGTTGTAATAAGCACATATAGAATTGCCCCGGTCGCGGCAGCGTTGGCCAGTAGCGCCAGTGCGATATTTCCCTGAGACAAGGTCTCAGCCATAATTCCCGAACCGACAACGGTAGCGAGCAGGGCAGCGGTGCCTATAAATTCGGTGATCAGCGCACGGGTAAGTCTCATGCGATCACCTTGAGTAGTTCGATGACCCGTTGCTCGATGGTGTCGCGAACTTCCCGGTAACCATCGTCATTCATATCCCGCGGGTCGGGCAAGGCCCAGTCCTGTCGTAGTTTGGCAGGAACCCACGGGCAACTATCACCGCAGCCCATGGTAATTACCGCATCAAAATCGCCGTCAATTTGATCTAGGGATTTGGACTCGTGCGCGCTCAGGTCATACCCGCGCTCGGCCATAAATCGCACAGCCTTCGGGTTAATTTTTCCAGAAGGTCGCGAGCCGGCACTCAGCGCCTCGAGCTGAGCACCGCCATGCATTAAGGCAAATGCCTGAGCCATCTGGCTGCGATTCGCATTTTCTACGCAAACAAACAGAACGCGCTTGGTCATCTTCCACCAGCCTGAGTGATTAGCCGGTCATTCTAACTGCTGAATATGACATTTTTGCGAATGTTCCCGACAGATTTTCATTCGGAATCTTTGGGGTTATGATGGATGAACCGATCAGGAGGTGCCAGATGCGCAACGTCAGACAGATCCTTGAGGACAAAGGCAACGCGGTGGTTTGCGTTACCGCTGAAATGCCGGTTCGAGAAGTCATCCGCAAGATGGCCGAGCATCATATCGGTTCCGTGCTGGTGACCGACTCGGGCCATATTCTGGGGATCTGCACGGAGCGCGATTACGCCCGAAAGGTGATTTTACAGGGCAGGTCATCGGCCGAGACTCCGGTGCGCGACATTATGAGCTCTCCGGTGCTTACGGTTTCTCCGGACCACACCGCGCGCCAATGCATGACGATCATGACCCAGCAGCGCGTGCGCCACTTGCCGGTACTTGAAGATGACGCAATTATCGGAATGATTTCCATCGGCGACCTGCTTAAGACCGTCATTGAAGATCAGCAGCAGGAAATTGAGCAGCTTCATCAGTACATCGCGGGCTAGCGCCCCGCACAACCTGCCGCTGGATGGCATTGCTCACTCATTCGGGTGAAAGCAGTGCCGGGCGACAATAATGACCAAAGGCAGTCACTGGCCGAATAAAGTGAAATGCTCTATCCGGCGCAATAGCCGTCAGGCTCCGTTCCCGGCGCGCCAGTCTGTGGGCGTTTTAAGCATTCCGGCAACAATCTTCATTGCGGTACAATGGCCGGCGGCATGACGTATGTTCATCCGCCTTTTTCTAAGGATCGATTCAGGTATTTATGGCCGACAGTCACATGAGTCACAGCCCGCGCGGATGGGGCAGGATTGCAAAGGCCACGACTTGGTCCATGCAGGGGCTACGCGCTGCTTGGTTTACCGAGTCGTCATTTCGCTTAGAGGTCTATTTATTCATCGTTTTGGCTCCGCTAGGTTTTTGGCTTGGTGAAACCGGCGTGGAGCGCGCGATTCTGATCGGCTCGTTGAACTTAGTTTTGATTGCCGAAATTCTGAACTCAGCTACGGAGGCGGTCGTTGATCGCTTCGGCGGCGAGCATCATGAATTATCCGGTCGAGCCAAGGATATGGGTTCAGCAGCTGTGTTTTTATGTGATATCAATGTGCTGATTTGTTGGGCACTCATTTTGCTTCCACGTTGGATCTGATAGGTCATGATTGAGTTTTTTACAACACCCGAATTATGGGTGGCTTTAGCCACATTAAGCGCGCTGGAAATTGTGCTGGGTGTGGATAACCTAGTTTTTATATCCATTGCGGTCAGCCGCTTACCCAAAGAGCAGCGCTCCAGCGCGCGTAAGTTCGGCTTAGCGCTGGCATGTATTACCCGAATTGCTTTGCTCGTCACGCTCGCGTTTTTAGCGCAGATGAAAGCCGAGCTGTTCTCCATCTTCGGCCACCCATATTCAATTCGTGACATTGTGCTTATCGCCGGCGGATTGTTTCTGCTGGTTAAGGGCACCATGGAGATCCATGATGCGGTTGAGAATGAAAGTGATGAGGAAAGTATCAATACAAAACCCTCGGCGGTATTTGCCTGGGTAATCGCACAAATTGCAGTCATCGATATCGTGTTCTCGCTCGACTCGGTAATTACTGCGGTAGGCATGGTGCCCGCCGATCAGGTTGGCATTATGGTGGCGGCGATTCTGATCGCGGTGGCTATCATGATTATTTCCGCCGATACGATTGGCGATTTTATTGATAATTATCCAACGATCAAAATGCTGGCCTTGTCGTTCCTTATTCTGGTCGGCATGGCCTTGGTTGCTGATGGCTTCGGCTATCACATCGAGCGCGGCTTCTTGTACTTCGCAATGGCCTTCTCGGCAGGTGTCGAAGGGCTGAATTTGCTGAGTCGTCGGCGCAGCGCAAAAAAATCGAAAAAGGTATAAGCCGTTGATTACGGGCAAACTGAGCGGAGCGGGCACTAAGCGATGATTTATTTTCACGATATTGATCCGATTGCAGTGCCACTGCCGTTCTGGCCGCACGGAATCCATTGGTACGGGCTGATGTATTTAGCCGCCTTTGCCACGGCTTACTTCATCGGTGTTCGCCGGATTAAGGCTGACTACTTACCCTGCGTTAACGCCGAGGCATTCGGCGACCTGCTGTTTTACGGCGTGCTTGGCGTGGTTCTGGGTGGGCGCATCGGCTATGTGTTGTTTTATGGCTTTAGCGATTTTGTATCTGACCCGCTGATGCTCTTGCGAATTCGCGAGGGTGGTATGAGTTTTCACGGTGGGCTGCTCGGCGTAATGATCGCGATCGGGTGGTGGAGTTGGCGTAATCGCCGCCACTATTTTGACGTGCTCGATTTTATTGCGCCGTTAGTGCCGCTCGGCCTAGGTTTAGGGCGTGTGGGCAACTATATCGGTGGTGAGTTGTGGGGGAAATTAACGCTATCGGACTGGGGTGTCATCTTCCCGCGTGCTGATCTGGGCATGTTCAATTCCTTGCCCATCGATAAGCTCCGTGGAGCTTATGAAGCCGGCCTGCTCGATGGCTTTGCCCGACATCCTTCGCAGTTTTATCAGGCGGTTCTTGAAGGCGTTATCTTATTTATCGCCCTGATATGGCTCAGCCATAAACCGAAACGTCGCTATTTCATTTCAGGCATGTTCGCATTGCTCTACGGGCTATTCCGCTTTGCAGTGGAGTTCGTGCGTGAGCCGGATGCACACCTGGGCTATTTGTTTAGCGATTGGTTGACCATGGGGCAAGTGTTGAGTCTGCCGCTAATTTTGGCTGGCATAGTTTTGATCATTATGTCGGTGCGTGCACCCATGCTGCGCACGGTGCAGGAAGCCTGAAGAATGAGGTTGCGTTAATGGAAAACTATCACCAGCTCTTGCGTCATGTCATTGAGCACGGCACTGAAAAATCCGATCGCACGGGCACAGGCACTCGCAGCGTATTCGGCTGGCAGATGCGCTTTGATCTGAGCAAGGGGTTTCCTCTGGTAACCACCAAAAAATTGCACTTGCGCTCAATCATCCATGAGTTACTGTGGTTTTTGCGCGGCGAAACCAATATCGCCTATCTTAAAGAAAACAAGGTGTCGATTTGGGATGAGTGGGCTGATGAGAACGGTGACCTCGGCCCGGTCTATGGCAAGCAGTGGCGCAGCTGGGAAGCAAAAGATGGCAAAGTCATTGATCAAATTCAGTGGCTGCTCAATGAGTTAAAACAAAACCCGGATTCACGGCGATTAATTATTAATGCCTGGAACGTCGGCGAATTAAATCAGATGGCGCTCATGCCCTGTCATACGATGTTTCAGTTCTACGTCGCCGACGGCAAGTTAAGTTGCCAGCTATATCAGCGATCGGCTGATTTGTTTCTCGGCGTGCCGTTTAATATTGCCAGCTATGCGTTGCTCACCCATATGATCGCGCAGGTGAGTGATCTCGAAGTCGGTGATTTTGTGCATACATTGGGCGATGCGCATATCTACAGCAATCACTTCGGGCAGGTGCGCGAGCAACTCAGCCGCGAGCATCTGCCGCTGCCCAGGTTGTATCTGAATCCTCAGGTCAAAGATTTATTCGCATTCAGCTTTGACGACATTGAGATTCATGACTACGAAAGTCACCCGGCGATTAAAGCGCCTGTGGCCGTTTGAGCGAATCAATGAATCCGAGATGTTTTTTGATTTGCGCAATGGATCAGGCGCAGGCGATCGGTAGAAATAACGAGCTGCCCTGGCAGCTGCCAGACGATTTGAAGCGCTTCAAACAGATCACAATGGGAAAGCCCATATTGATGGGGCGAAAAACCGCAGAGTCATTAGGGCGTGCCTTGCCCGGCCGGAGAAACTTTGTCCTCAGCCGCCGTGCGGCGGTGCCGTTCGGCGGCATGGAGCCTGTTCCCAGCGTCGATGAGGCGTTTGCAATGCTGGCTGATCAGGAATGGATTGCGGTGATTGGGGGCGGACAGATTTATGCTGAACTGCTGCCACGGGCAAGTCGCATGTATTTAACCCGGGTAGCCACACGCGTTGAGAATCCGGACGCGTTTTTCCCTCAGTTTGATCAAAACAATTGGCGCTTAACTCAAAGCGAAACTCATGCGCAAGACGACCGGCATGCCTTTGCTTTTGAATTTCAGACCTGGGAACGCATCGGCAGTTAGCGACGACGCGCGGAGTCGGCGGGCATACCGCTAACCTGGTGAATTCGAATTTCATTACCCAGTTGCAGGGCAGTCAATTTTCCGCCCCACACGCAACCGGTGTCGATCGCGTAAATTCCCAGGCCCATAAACAGTCCCAATCGCGACCAATGCCCGCAAACAATCGGTGTTTTGCGGATGACCTGCCCGGGCACTTCGTACCATGGGTACAGGCCGGCGCGTTGGGTGCCCGGCTGTCCTTTACAGTCGAAACCGATACGGCCATCCACGCTGCAATAGCGCATTCGGGTGAAGGCGTTGATGATCGCGCGGTTACGCTCCGGTCCTTGCAGCTTCGGCGACCAGTTCGGACGGTCGCCAAAAATTGCGCGCAGCACACGTTTATGGCCATCACTGCGCAAACGTTGTTCAACTTCATGCGCACGACTTTGTGCATACTTAATTGACCATCGCGGCATCAGGCCCGCATGGACCATCGCAAAGCCAACGCTTTCGTCGTAGTGAAACAACTTTTGAAACCGTAACCAATCAAGAAGTACCTCGCGATCGGGTGCGGTCAAAATCGCGCGAAGGTCTGGATTTACCTTCAGCTGTTCGTCTTCGGTGCGCTGGGCAATCGCCAAAAGTGACAGATCGTGATTGCCAAGAGTAACCGTTACGTTATCGCGCAATGAATGGATCAGGCGCAGGGTTTCGAGCGAATTACCTCCACGATTAACCAAGTCGCCACAAAACCATAATTGATCCACGGCGGGGTCAAACCGGATGTAGTCGAGCATACGCTGCAGAGGATCGTAGCAACCTTGTACATCACCGATCGCATATACAGCCATTAGTGCAGGGTCCGCGGAATAGAGAGTGAGAAAGCATCGATCGGTGTGTCGAACAAGGTGCCATCATCAGCCCGCATTTGATAACTGCCCTGCATTGAGCCGATATCCGTAGCGATTACGGCTCCGGAAGTATATTCGAAAGCTTCGCCTGGCTGCAGCCAGGGCTGTTCGCCGACCACACCCTCACCGCGCACCTCCTGGATTGCGCCATTGGCATCGGTGATCAGCCAATGACGACTGAGCAGTCGCGCGCCGACGGTCCCGATATTCTGGATCCGGATGGTGTACGAAAACACGTAGCGGTTTTCCTCCGGGTCACTTTGTTCATCCAAAAAACGGGTCAGCACGTCGACATTAATTTCGTAGCGGTTGGAATCAGACATGGCTACATTTTAGCTCAAACGCCAGCGCCAGATTTTGCGATTAAGTGATTTGCAAGACGCACGAAGTCGGCGACCGGGAGTTTTTCAGCACGCTCGCCGGGGTTGATGCCGCAGGCCTCCAAATCACCGCCGCCGCACAGCTTTGACAGCGCATTACGCAGGGTCTTGCGTCTTTGACCAAAGGCGTCGCGAACCACATCGGCAAACATCGTGCGGTCCTTAACGGCAATTTGCTCAGTTGGAATAGGGATCAAGCGAACGACCGCAGAGTCCACTTTCGGCGGCGGCTTAAAGGCTGAAGGTGGCACATCAAAGAGCGGCGTGACCCGACAATAAGCCTGCAGCATCACGCTCAGGCGACCATAAACTTTGCTACCCGGTTCAGACGCCATGCGATCAACGACTTCTTTTTGCAGCATGAAGTGCATATCGCGCACAACTTCCGCGTGATCCAGAACATGAAACAAAATCGGCGAGGAAATATTGTAGGGAAGGTTTCCAACCAGACGGATTGGACCCTCAAGCTCGTTGGCACTGCCTAACTTACCGAAATCAACTTGAAGTACGTCTTTGTGAATGATGGTGAGTTCGCCGATACCCATCGCGGCTTTGCTAAGCGGTGTAATCAGGTCCCGGTCGAATTCGATCACGGTGAGTTTCCTGCCGCATTCGAGCAGCGGGAATGTGATCGCGCCCTGGCCCGGGCCGATCTCCACCAGATGGTCGCCAGGCTTGGGGTCGACCGCCTGGATAATCCGCGCAATGATGTTTCGATCATGCAAAAAGTGCTGACCGAGTTGCTTCTTCGCGGGGGCATTAAATGACGTCATGAGTGGAAATCTGTTTCAATGCAAGTTGTCTACACAAATCGACCGCGCATATCAGGCTTTGCGCATCGCCCTGACCGCTGCCGGCAATATCCAATGCGGTCCCGTGGTCGACGGCGACGCGCGGATAGGGTAGTCCCAAGCTGATGTTCACGCCCTGCTCAAAGCCGGAATACTTCAACACCGGTAGCCCCTGATCGTGATACATGGCGAGAACCGCATCAAAATTTTGCAGTTTAGCCGGCAGAAAAGCGGTATCGGCCGGAAGCGGCCCGATCACGAGCATGCCTTCTGCGTGTAGATGCTTAATGACTGGCTCAATGATGAGCTTTTCTTCATCGCCCAGAACGCCATCCTCTCCGGCATGCGGGTTCAGGCCGAGCACAGCGATTCGCGGAGCACTGATCTTGAATTGATGCCGCAAGGCCTGATGGATGATTCGAAGCTTTTTGCTTAATAGCTCCGGGCTGATTAAGTTGGCGACCGATTTCAGTGGTACGTGGGTGGTGAGCAGTGCGACACGCATTTTGTCGTTCGCCAGCATCATCACAACCTCGACCCCGGCTTGCTCCGCCAAAAGCTCCGTCGTGCCCGTATAGGTAATTCCCGCGGCATTAATCGCGGCTTTATTGACCGGGCCAGTAACAAGGCCTGCGTATCGGCCTTCTAGACAATACTGACCGCCAAGACGCAAGGCGCCGATGACCGCCGCTGCGTTGGCCGGGTTAGCCACACCAAATTCGCTAGGAACGGCGTTCTTGACCTCCAGCAGCGCCAACTCACCGGCTCTAGCGGAAGTGCTGTCCGCGTCGATCAGCTTGAGCGGCAGGTTCAATCGGTGGGCTGCCGCATTTAAGGTGTCCGGATCCGCCAGACAGACTAAATCGGCCTGGCGATCACTTTGTGCGAGGCGGACACACAGTTCGGGACCAACCCCGCCCGGTTCTCCGGGAACTAAGGCCAGCCGTGATCGCATGGCTTACGCCTGATTCAGTCGGGATTCGATGAACGCTTCTGAACGCAGTTGGCGTAAGAACCGCTCGTATTCTTCTTCGGATTTACGCTCACCGATAATCTGACGCGCCAGCTCACGACGATTCTCTTCGCTGACATCGCGCTCACGCGTAGCAACCCGACGAATCAGGTGCCAACCTACGTCACTGCGAATCGGCATCGAAACATCGCCATCAGCAAGTTTAGGCACCGCAGTTCCAATCGCTGAGCCGTATGCGTTCTGTTCGAACCAGTCCAGACGGCCACCACGTGAACGGCTGAACTCGTCATCGGAATGTTGTTTGGCCAGCGTTGCAAAATCCTCACCGGAAATAATGCGGCGACGGAATTCGTCGATTCGGCTTTTGGCTTGTTCATCGCTGACGAGGTCGTTGACGCGAATTAAAAAGCTATCGGCCTGATATTCAGTGATGACTTTGTTGCCGGTTGTACGACGGTC
>CBDUOG010000024.1:0-29129 GCA_965368785.1 uncultured Gammaproteobacteria bacterium
TCGTGAAGGTGGCCGTACCGTCGGCGCCGGCGTGGTAGCTAAGGTTATTGAGTAAGTCTCACTTAGGTTGCGACTCCCGGCTGGGTTAAGGGGGTCGCGCCAAACAGCGAAAAGAGGCACAGGAAGTGCCTCGTGTTCGCCGGACAAGGAAATGTCGCATGCGCATGCCGGATTTTATTGACGGCGAGCTAATTGCGTCTTATAATTTTCTGTCTTGGCGGGTCGGGAAACCGGCCTGCTTAGTTTTTTCGGGGTTTGCCGCACCCAGTTGGCAAATCTGTCGCTCTTTTATTGTGAAGGAATCTGGCTATGGCGGACCAAAAGATCCGTATCCGTCTCAAGGCGTTTGATCATCGTTTGATCGATCGTTCTGCGAGCGAAATTGTCGAAACAGCCAAGAGAACCGGCGCGCAAGTGCGCGGTCCGATCCCGCTGCCGACAAAAATTGAACGCTACACTATCCTGGTGTCCCCGCACGTCGATAAGGACGCACGCGACCAGTATGAGACCCGCACACACAAGCGCGTCCTGGATATCGTAGACCCTAATGACAAAACCGTTGACGCACTGATGAAGCTTGAGCTCGCAGCTGGCGTTGATGTGCAGATCAAACTGACTTAAGGGAGGCCACGATGAAACACAATATTGGAATCGTTGGTCGTAAAGCAGGCATGAGCCGCATCTTCACTGAAGATGGCGCAGCAGTGTCCGTGACCCTGATCGAAGCAACGCCGAACCGCGTTACCCAGATCAAAACGCCTGAAGTCGACGGTTACTGCGCGGTACAAGTTACTGCGGGCAATAAGCGCGCATCTTTGGTTAATAAGGCTCTGAGCGGTCACTATGCAAAGGCGAAAGTCGAAGCAGGTCGTGGCTTGTGGGAGTTCCGCGTGCCGGCGGCTGATTTGGGCAAATTTGAAGTGGGCGCTGAAATTAAAGCGGACATTTTCGAAGAAGGTCAAATGGTTGATGTGCAGGGCGTTACCAAGGGTAAAGGCTTCCAAGGCACCATCAAGCGCCACAACTTCAAAATGGGCGATGCTACTCACGGTAACTCGTTGAGCCATCGTTCGCCGGGTTCTATCGGTCAGCGTCAAACGCCGGGCCGCGTATTTCCAGGCAAGAAGATGTCGGGACACATGGGTGATGAAGTGCAGAGCACTCAGAACCTCAAGATTGTAAAAATTGACCTTGAGCGCGGTTTAATCGCAGTTCGCGGCGCGGTGCCAGGTGCACCGGGCGGCAACGTTGTGATTCGTCCGACGAGCAAGGGTTAAGGAGAAGACGCATGGAACTCTCCGTCGTAGGAAGTAAGAAAGGCTTGGCAGTGTCAGAAGTGATTTTCGGTCGCGAGTTCAATCAAGAGCTGGTCCATCAGGTGTGTGTTGCTTATCGCAACGCGGGCCGTGCTGGTACCAAGGCTCAGTTGACCCGCTCTGAAGTTCGCGGCACCACCAAGAAATCGAAGAAGCAAAAGGGTGGCGGTGCGCGTCACGGTTCACTTAAGGCGCCGATTTTTGTTGGCGGTGGTGTGACCTTCGCAGCCAAACCACGTAGCTTCGCGCAAAAAATTAATAAGAAGATGTATCGGGCCGCGATGATGGCGATTCTCTCCGAGCTGAATCGTCAGGGTCGTTTGGTAGTTGTCGATAAGTTTGATGTCGACACACCCAAGACCCAAGGTCTCGTTGCCAAGTTGAAGGATCTCAATGCAGGTCAGCGTCCGCTGATCGTTTCGGAAGAAGCGTCTGAGAATCTGTACTTGTCGGCACGCAATATTCCCTACGTGGAAGTGCGCGACGTGCAAGGCTTGGATCCGGTTTCCCTGGTGAGTTCGGACACTGTTTATATGACTGCTGATGCGGTCAAGAAGGTCGAGGAGTGGCTGTCATGAGTACCGCCAAGATCTATTCCATCATTCGCGCACCGCGTGTGTCTGAAAAGACTGCGCGTTTGCAAGAAATTAACCAATACGTCTTTGAAGTAGCGACCACCGCAACCAAGGCAGACATCAAGTCCGCTATTGAAGCGTTGTTCGAAGTTAAAGTCGAAGCTGTCAATGTGTTGAACGTCAAGGGTAAAGCCAAGGCATTCCGTCACCGCATGGGCAAGCGTTCTGACTGGCGCAAAGCGTACGTTCGTTTGGCAGAAGGCCAGACGATTGATGTAACGGCTAAGGCCTGAGGTAAGACGCCATGGCATTAATTACTTTTAAACCCACTTCGCCAGGCCGTCGTTCGATGGTTCGCGTGAAGAGTGATCTGCATAAAGGTCGCCCGCACGCAGCGTTGGTGGAAAAGAAATCCAAGACTGGTGGTCGTAACCACTACGGTCGTATCACCACGCGCCACATCGGCGGCGGTCACAAACAGCATTACCGTTTGATCGACTTCAAGCGTGACAAAGAAGGCATCGCAGCCAAGATTGAGCGTCTCGAATATGACCCTAACCGTACTGCGAACATTGCTTTGTTGTGCTATGCCGACGGTGAGCGTCGTTACATCATCGCGCCGAAAGGCCTGAATGTTGGTGACACGGTCGTCTCCGGTACCAATGCGCCGATTAAAGTTGGCAACACCCTGCCGCTTCAGAACATGCCGGTTGGTTCAACCATCCATTGCATCGAAATGAAGCCGGGCAAAGGTGCTCAGCTGGCTCGCGCCGCTGGTGCTTCGGTCCAATTGATTGCTCGCGATCAAGGTTACGCAACTTTGCGTCTTCGCTCCGGCGAAATGCGTCGCGTACCTTCTGATTGCCGCGCAACCATCGGTGAAGTGGGTAACGCAGAACACAGTCTGACCAAATACGGTAAAGCTGGTGCAAAACGTTGGTTGGGCATTCGTCCGACCGTGCGTGGTGCAGCAATGAACCCGGTCGACCATCCGCACGGCGGTGGTGAGGCTAAAGCTGGTCAGGGTAATCCACATCCGGTCACCCCATGGGGTGTTCCGACCAAGGGTTACAAGACCCGTAAGAATAAGCGCACCAGTAAGTTTATCGTGCGCGATCGTAGAGGTTAATAGGTCATGGCACGTTCACTGAAAAAAGGTCCGTTCGTCGATCACCATCTGATTAAGAAGGTAGAAGCGGTATCGGGCAGCAATAGCAAAAAGCCGATCAAAACCTGGTCGCGTCGCTCGATGATTCTGCCGGAAATGGTGGGTCTGACGGTTGCCATTCATAACGGCAAAGCGCATATCCCGGTTTTGGTTAATGAAAACATGGTTGGGCATAAGCTCGGCGAATTCGCGTTGACGCGGACCTTTAAAGGTCACGGCGGCGACAAGAAGTCTGGCAAGTAAGGGGAATACAGATGGAAACTAAAGCCATTTTGCGCGGCACGCGCATTTCTCCGCAAAAAGCTCGCCTGGTTGCTGACCAAGTGCGCGGCATGCCGGTTAACAGCGCTATTGCTCTGCTCAAATATAGCGATAAAAAGGCCGCTCAGCTGATTGGTAAGGTTTTGTGGTCGGCAGTTTCAAACGCCGAAAACAATGACGGCGCCGATGTGGATGAGTTGAAAGTCTCCCAGATCACGGTAGACGAAGGTCCGGTATTGAAGCGCTTTATGGCGCGCGCCAAGGGTCGCGGTACTCGAATTCTCAAGCGCACCAGCCACATCACTGTGGTTGTGGGCTCTGGTAAATAAGGCTAAGGACGAAACGATGGGTCACAAAGTTCATCCGGTCGGAATTCGCCTTGGCATCGCCAAGGATTGGAATTCCAAATGGTACGCAGAAAAGCGTGATTTCGCAGGTTATTTGACGGCCGATTTGAAGGTTCGTGAAATGCTGCGTAAGAAGCTTTCACAAGCGGGTATTTCGAAAATTTTGATTGAACGGCCGGCGAAGACCGCCCGCGTTACGATCCACACTGCCCGTCCGGGCGTGGTGATCGGCAAGCGCGGTGAGGATATCGAAAAGCTGCGTCAGGAAGTTTCGAAAGTAATGGGCGTCCCGGCGCACATTAACGTCGCAGAAGTTCGCAAGCCTGAGCTCGATGCACAGCTGGTTGCGGAGTCGATCGCACAGCAGCTTGAGCGTCGCATTATGTTCCGCCGCGCAATGAAGCGCTCGGTCGGTAACGCAATGCGCCTGGGCGCGTTGGGCATTAAGGTCAACGTCGCAGGCCGTTTGAACGGTGCAGAAATCGCGCGTTCGGAATGGTACCGCGAAGGCCGCGTGCCGCTGCACACCCTGCGCGCAGACATTGATTACGGTTTTGCTGAAGCGTTAACCACGTACGGCATCATCGGCATCAAGGTTTGGATCTATAAGGGCGAGATTTTTGATTTCTCTCAGGTCGGCCAAGAAAAAGCCGAAGAGCGTAACGAGCGCGATCAGCGTCCGTCACGTTCATCGAAGTGAGGTAGAGCGTCATGCTGCAACCAAAAAGAACAAAATTTAGAAAGCAGTTCAAGGGCCGCAATGAGGGTCTGAGCTGGAGTGCCAATATGGTGAGTTTTGGTGAATACGGCTTGAAGTCCGTAGAAACCGGCCGCATCACGGCACGTCAGATTGAATCTGCTCGTCGTACGATCAGCCGTTATGTTAAGCGCGGTGGCAAGATTTGGATTCGCGTATTCCCGGATAAGCCGATTACGAAGAAGCCGATCGAGGTCCGCATGGGCTCGGGTAAAGGTAGCGTTGAATATTGGGTAGCCCAGATTCAACCAGGTCGTATGTTGTATGAAATGGAAGGTGTGTCAGAGGAAATCGCGCGTGAAGCGATGCGTCTGGCCGCCGCCAAGCTTTCAGTTAAAACCAAGTTTGTAACGCGGACGGTGCGCTAATGGAACTCAAGGAACTAAGTCAAAAGACAGCCGCTGAGCTTCAGGCCCACCTGTTGGACCTGCATAAAGAGCAATTTTCTTTGCGTATGCAGAAAACCACGGGCCAGCTAGCAAAGACCCACGAGATTCGACGGGTGCGTCGCGAAATTGCGCGCGTTAACACCCTGTTGACGACTAAAAATTAAGGCGCGGTCATGAGCGATAATCAAAAAACACTGCGAACCGTTGAAGGCCGTGTGGTCAGCAACAAAATGAACCAGACCGTTACCGTATTGGTAGAGCGTCAGGTCAAACACGAGTTGTACGGTAAGTACATTCGTCGTTCGACCAAGTTGCACGCGCACGATGCGGATAATGCATGTCAGGAAGGCGACGTTGTTCGGGTTACCGAATGCCGTCCTATGTCTAAGACCAAGAACTGGCGGGTGGTAGAAGTTGTTACCCGCGCAGCCGAGTAATCAGGAGGCAATGAAATGATCCAGATGCAGAGTTACCTGGACGCCGCTGATAACTCCGGCGCGAAGGAACTGATGTGTATCAAAGTGCTGGGCGGCTCTAAGCGCCGTTATGCACACATTGGGGACATCATCAAGGTCACGGTTAAGGATGCAATCCCCCGTGGCAAAGTGAAGAAAGGCGAAGTTTACGATGCGGTTGTTGTGCGTACTCGTAAAGGTGTTCGTCGTTCGGACGGGTCGCTGATCCGTTTCGACGGCAACGCTGCCGTTCTACTGAACAATAAGCATGAGCCAATTGGCACGCGTATTTTCGGACCTGTAACCCGCGAATTGCGTTCTGAGAAGTTCATGAAGATCGTCTCGCTCGCACCCGAAGTGCTCTGAGCGTAGAGGAGATAACAATGAATCGAATTCGTAAAGGCGACCAGGTAGTCATCATTACTGGTAGTGACAAAGGCAAGAAAGGCGAAGTAACTCGCGTAGCGGGTGACAAGCTGATCGTGTCCGGCGTCAAAATGATCAAACGTCACACCAAGGGTAATCCGCAGACCGGCCAGGCCGGCGGCATTATCGAGCGTGAGGCCGCGATCGATAGTTCAAACGTCATGCTGTTCAACCATGCCTCCGGCAAGGGTGAGCGCGTCGGCTTTAAAGTGCTTGAGGATGGACGCAAAGTTCGCGTGTTCCGCTCAAGCGGTGAGGCGATTGACGCCTAAGGATCTATGAAATGACACGCTTACAGAAAAAATATAAAGAAGAAGTGCTGCCGAAGCTGATGAAGCAATTCGGTTACACCAACCCGATGCAAGTACCGAAGATCACCAAGATCACCCTGAACATGGGTGTGGGTGAAGCGGTTGGCAACAAGAAGATTCTTGAAAATGCTGTCGCCGAAATGGCCACCGTCTCCGGTCAAAAGCCGGTAACGACCAAGGCCCGCGTATCGGTTGCGAGCTTTAAGATTCGTGACGGTTGGCCGATTGGCTGCAAGGTCACCTTGCGTCGCGCAAAAATGTACGAATTCCTGGATCGCCTGATCAGTGTTTCGCTGCCTCGCGTTCGCGACTTCCGTGGTGTTAATGGTCGTTCGTTTGACGGCCGTGGCAACTTCAACATGGGCGTGAAAGAGCAGATCATCTTCCCGGAAATCGATTTCGACCAGGTTGACGCAATGCGCGGCATGGACATTTCCATCAGCACCACGGCTAAGACCGATGCTGAAGGAAAGGCTCTGCTCGAAGCGTTTAACTTCCCCTTCCGTAACTGATAGTCAAGGAATAAGAACATGGCAAAAACATCCATGATTAACCGCGACGTCAAGCGCGCGAAGCTGGTTAAGAAATTTGCAGCAAAACGTGCTGATCTGAAAAAGATCATCAACAGCACCACTGCCTCGTACGAGGAAAAGATGGATGCGGTTGCACGCTTGAACAAAATGCCGCGTGATTCATCGCCGAGCCGTCAGCGTAATCGCTGTGAGCTTTCAGGTCGTTCGCGTGGTGTTTATCGCAAGTTCGGTCTCGGCCGTAACAAATTGCGTGAAGCCACCATGCGTGGTGATGTGCCCGGTTTGCGTAAGGCAAGCTGGTAATTAATTATTCGCATTCGTGCGGATATCGGTGCTAATAAAGGTAAATACACATGAGCATGACTGATCCCATCGCCGATATGCTGGTCCGCATTAAAAATGCGGCCGCAGTAGGTAAGCAAACTGTTTCAATGCCGGCATCTAACATCAAGTTGGCTATCGCCAATGTGTTGAAGGCTGAAGGTTATATTCTCGACGTTCGCAAGTCCGGTGAAAAAGCCGCCGCAACGATCGAAATCGTTTTGAAGTATTACGAAGGTCGCCCGGTTATCGAGCGTCTGGAGCGTTTTTCGCGTTCCAGCTTGCGCCAATACCGTGCATCTGACGCGCTTCCGAAAGTTCAGGGTGGCCTTGGTGTCGCCATTATTTCCACGTCAAAAGGCATCATGACCGATCGTCAGGCTCGCGCTGCGGGTGTTGGCGGCGAAGTCCTGTGCCTAGTGGCCTAATGGTTGAGGAATAAGCAATGTCACGTGTAGCTAAAAAATCAATTGCTCTACCGAAAGGCGTCGAATTCAGCGCCAATGCCAGTACGTTTACGGTTAAGGGTACGAAGGGCTCCTTGAGCCTGCCGCGCGCAGCCGGTATCGACGTAACTGTAGACGGTGCCGAGTTGCAGGTAGTCTCAGCCACGGCTGATCAAGTGCCGATGGCGGGTACAACCCGTGCCATTCTGGCCAATATGATCAAAGGTGTTTCCGACGGCTTCCAACGTAAGCTTGAACTGGTCGGCGTGGGTTATCGTGCCACCATGCAGGGCAGCGATTTGAGCCTGGCTTTGGGCTTCTCGCACCCGGTGGTGTTTAAGGCTCCGGCTGGAATTACTCTGCAGGCCCCAACCCAAACTGAAGTGCTGGTTTCCGGCGCTGATAAGCAGTTGGTCGGTGAAGTAGCAGCCAAGATCCGCGGATTCCGTCCGCCTGAACCTTATAAGGGCAAGGGTGTGCGTTATTCCGGCGAACATATCATCAGAAAGGAAGCCAAGAAGGCCTAATTAATCGTTTAACGATTTGGTTCTTCAGCTTCTTAATAGGAATTCCATCATGGAAAAGAAAATTGCCCGTCTGCGTCGTGCCAAGCGTACACGCGCTCACATTAAAGCTCTTGGCGTAGCTCGTCTGTCGGTTTTGCGCACGGGTCAACACCTGTATGCGCAGATCTTCTCGGCTGACGGCGCTAAAGTTTTAGCCGCCGCATCAACCGTGCAGCCTGAAGTCAGCAATGGCTTGAAGTATTGCCGTAACGTTGAAGCTGCAGCAGCAGTTGGTAAAGCGATTGCCGAAAAAGCAAAAGCAGCCGGTATTACCCAGGTCGCATTTGACCGCTCTGGTTACCGTTATCACGGCCGCATCAAGGCTCTTGCCGATGCAGCTCGTGAAGGCGGCCTACAGTTTTAATAAGTAAGTAAACACAACTATAAGCGGCTAAGCCGTAATTTTTTAGGAAATACTATGAGCAGTAACGAATCTAGAGATCGTCGTGACCGTGATGGTAATGACGATGGCATGATCGAAAAGCTGGTTGCCGTCAACCGCGTATCCAAGACTGTGAAGGGTGGTCGTCAATTCACTTTCACCGCCTTGACCGTTGTAGGTGATGGTGCTGGAAAAGTCGGTTTCGGTTATGGCAAGGCGAAAGAAGTACCGATCGCAATTCAAAAATCGATGGAATACGCGCGTCGCGCAATGGTTTCCATTGATCTGAACGAGGGCACCTTGTGGCATCCGGTCAAGGCCGGTCACGGCGCAGCCCGCGTTTATATGCAGCCCGCTTCCGCAGGTACCGGCGTAATTGCTGGTGGTGCGATGCGTGCAGTGCTTGAAGCAGTCGGCGTTAAAGACGTTTTGGCTAAGGCAGTCGGTTCGCGCAATCCAATCAACCTGGTTCGCGCAACGGTACGTGGCTTGGTCATGATGCACTCACCGAAAGTGATTGCAGCCAAGCGCGGTAAGCGCGTCGAGGAGGTGCTCAATGGCTAAGGCTAAAGCAAAAACAATTAAGGTTCGTTTGGTCAAGGGCCTGCGCGGTTCGCAATCGCGTCACCGTTTGTCGGTGAAAGCTCTCGGACTGAACAAATTGAACGATGTTCGTGAACTGACGGATTCCCCGCAGGTTCGCGGACTGATCAACCAAGTGCATTACTTGGTGCGTGTTGAATCCTAAGCGTACTAAGGAGAATTGAATATGCGTATGAATACACTCAAGCCTGCAGACGGCGCCCGTAAAGAAGGCGTACGTAAAGGCCGCGGAATTGGTTCCGGTTTAGGCAAGACCTGTGGCCGTGGCCACAAAGGTTCGTTTGCCCGCTCCGGTAAAGGCAAGATTAAAGCCGGCTTCGAAGGCGGCCAGATGCCTATGTACAAGCGTTTGCCAAAAGTTGGCTTCCGCTCGCGCATGAAGAATGACACCGCCGAAGTCATGCTGTACAAGCTTGATTTGCTGGATGCAGGCACCATTGATTTTGATGCCTTGCAAGCAGCCGGTTTGGTCAACTCTAAGGCTAAGTTCGCCAAGATCGTGAAGAAGGGCGAAATCACCAAGAAGTTTTCGTTGAAGGGCATTGCAGCCACCGCTGGCGCGAAAGCCGCCATCGAAGCTGCCGGCGGCAGCGTGGAGTAATCGATTGTCTTCTGCACAAACCTCGGCTGGATTGATGGGTGGGCTCGGTAAATACACCGAGCTCAAAGATCGTTTGTTGTTCGTCGTCATGGCGCTGATTGTTTACCGGATCGGTTCATTCATCCCAGTGCCCGGCGTGAACTCAGATGCAATGTTGAGCCTGATGGAAAGTCAGACCGGCATCATCGATATGTTCAATATGTTTTCAGGTGGTGCCCTTTCGCGCTTCTCGATTTTCGCATTGAACGTCATCCCATACATTTCGTCGTCGATTATTGTGCAGTTGATGGGTCAGGTTTATGAGCCGTGGAAAGCCCTGAAGAAAGAGGGTGAAAGCGGTCGACGTAAGCTCACTTCTTACGGACGTTATGGCGCCGTTATCTTGGCCGTCGTTCAGGCTGCGAGTATCGCAACGGCGCTACAGACACAGAACTTCGAAGGCCAATCGGTTGTTTATCAGCCTGGTTTTGGCTTCGTGTTTACCGCAATCATTTCATTGACCGCCGGCACCATCTTCCTGATGTGGCTGGGCGAGCAAATTACCGAGCGCGGTATTGGTAACGGTGTTTCGCTGATTATTTTTGCCGGTATCGTCGCAGCGCTCCCGAGTGCCGTGATTAGTACCTTACAACAGGCCGGTAGCGGTGAGCTGCAGTGGATTGTCGTCATTATCGTTGCGGCGCTGGCTTTAGGCGTTATCTACTTCGTGATCTTCATGGAGCGCGGTCAACGGCGCATTACCGTTAATTACGCCCGCCAGCAAGCCGGTCGCCAGGGCTATCAAAACCAAAGCACTCATTTGCCTTTGAAGCTGAATATGTCGGGTGTTATTCCGCCGATTTTTGCCTCAGCATTGATTATGCTGCCCGCTACGGTTACGCAGTGGACCGGCACCACCACCGAAGCAAGTACCGGCGCCTGGTCTGAAGTGACCATTTGGCTGCAGCGTATCGCCACCGCTTTGGGTCCGAATGAGCCGTTGCACATGCTGCTGTACGGCGCGATGATCATGGGTTTCGCGTTCTTCTACACCGCTTTGGTGTTCAATTCGCAGGAAACCGCGGACAACTTAAAGCGTCAGGGCGCGCTGATTCCGGGCTTGCGTCCGGGCAAAGCGACCGGTGAGTATATTGATGGCGTGATGACACGCTTGACCCTGATTGGCTCTTTATATCTGGTGGCCGTCTGCTTACTGCCCCAGGCGCTTCAGAGCTTTTGGTCGGTACCGTTTTACTTCGGCGGCACTTCGCTGCTGATTGTCGTGGTTGTTGTAATGGACTTTACTGCGCAGATTCAAGCGCACCTGTATTCGCACCAGTACGATAGCTTGTTAAAGAAAAACTTGAAGGGCGGTTCGCGCGGCGGCTTTGCGCGCGGATAAGCGGTTGATTTGGTCGCGCTAGAGTAGCGCGGCCGGCCAAACCCGGTAACGGGGGAGGTCAGCAATCACTTGACGCCGGAGCATGGGCACACTCCCCATGCCGGGCTTTAGGAATTTTGGTTCCTAAGGCTTCCAAACAACCCAAAGCCTTGTTAAACTAGTAAATTCCCTACGCCTTTGTGGCGTCGTTGTTATATTTTGGAGAATCGCGTTATGGCGCGTATTGCCGGTGTCAACTTGCCGGTCCAGAAGCATGTCTGGGTCGGCTTGCAAAGTATTTTTGGAATCGGACGCACGCGTTCGAAGCTCGTGTGTGATTTGGCCGGAGTTAATCCGTCAACTAAGATCCGTGATCTCTCGGAGCCTGAAGTTGAGCGTATTCGTTCGGAAATCGCCAAGTTTACGGTTGAAGGTGATCTTCGCCGCGAAGTCGGTATGTCGATTAAGCGATTGATGGATCTGGGCTGCTACCGCGGTCTGCGTCATCGTCGTGGTCTGCCTTTGCGCGGACAACGTACCCGTACCAACGCCCGTACCCGTAAGGGTCCGCGTAAAGCCATCAAGAAATAAAGGATAGCGCCCATGAGCAAGCAGGCAGCTGCCAAAACTAAGAAGAAGGTAAAGCGTATCGTCACTGACGGTATCGCCCACGTCCAAGCTTCTTTCAATAACACCGTGATTACGATTACGGACCGCCAGGGTAACGCGTTGTCTTGGGCCACCTCCGGTGGTGCAGGCTTCCGCGGCTCGCGTAAGTCCACCCCATTCGCTGCACAGGTTGCTGCGGAGAAGGCTGGCAAAGTCGCTCAGGACTATGGCCTGAAGACGCTGGAAGTTCGTATCAAGGGCCCGGGTCCGGGTCGCGAGTCAGCCGTTCGTGCGTTGAACGCTGTTGGCTATAAAATCACCAATATCATTGACGTTACGCCGATTCCGCACAACGGCTGCCGTCCGCCCAAAAAGCGTCGCGTTTAAGGGCTGGGAGAATTATATATGGCACGTTATCTCGGTCCAACCTGTAAGCTCGCTCGCCGTGAAGGCGCAGATTTGATGCTGAAGTCTCCGGCGCGCGCGCTGGATTCCAAGTGCAAATTGGAGCAAAAACCAGGTCAACATGGCGCAGCCCGTAAGGGTAAGCTCTCCGACTATGCAACCCAGCTGCGTGAAAAGCAGAAGGTAAAGCGTTTGTACGGTTTGCTGGAGCGTCAATTCCGCAATTATTACAAAAAAGCATCGAACCGCAAGGGCAACACTGGTGAGAACCTGTTGCAAATGTTGGAGCAGCGTTTAGATAACGTTGTTTTCCGCATGGGTTTTGCGGTGACCCGCGCTCAAGCTCGTCAGCTGGTTTCGCACCGCGGCGTTCTGATCAATGGTCAGTCGGTCAACTTGCCGTCTTATCAAATTAAGGCCGGTGATCAGGTTAGCCTGCGCGAAAAAGCTCAGCGTCAGTTGAGTGTGCAGGAAGCGGTCAATTTGTCTCAGCAGATGGACCTTGTCCCGAGCTGGTGCGAAGTTGATGCCAAGAAGTTCTCCGGTGTCTTCAAGGCCATTCCTGATCGCGCTGATCTCCCATCCGACATCAATGAAGCGTTGATTGTCGAGTTGTACTCGAAGTAATCGAGGAGAAACGAGTCCATGACGGTATCTGCAAATCAAGTCATGCGGGCCAAAGGCCCGCAAATCGAACGCCTTGACGGCAATCGCGCAAAAGTGGTCATCGAGCCGCTTGAGCGTGGTTATGGTCATACGCTGGGTAATTCCCTGCGCCGCGTTCTGCTCTCGTCCATTCCGGGCGCGGCCATCACTGAAGTCGAAATAGATGGCGTTCTTCACGAGTACACCACTGTGGAAGGACTGCAAGAAGACGTATTAGAAGTGTTGCTCAACCTTAAAGACATTGCGATCAAGATGCACAACGTTGAAACCGCTACTTTGAGCCTGGAAAAGAAGGGCGCTGGTGTGGTTACTGCGAGTGACATCAAGGTTGATCACAATATCGAGATCGTTAATGGCGATCACGTGATCTGCACGCTGACCAAGGACGCTTCGATCAACATGCGCCTGAAGGTACAGCGCGGTTTTGGTTACCAGCCTGCTGCTGCGCGCCGCCGTCCGGACGAAGAAACCTCCGCAATCGGCCGTCTGCTGTTGGATGCCAGTTTCTGCCCGGTTCGCCGTGTCGCTTATGCTGTTGAGTCGGCTCGCGTTGAACAACGTACAGATCTGGATAAGTTGGTTATTGAAATTGAAACCAACGGTACGATTGATGCTGAAGAAGCAATCAAGACAGCCGCTGGCATTTTGGCTGACCAATTGTCGGTATTTGGTGATTTCACGCAGCGCGAACGCGGTGCACCGAAGTCACAGAACACCGGTATTGATCCAATCTTGTTGCGTCCGATCGATGATCTCGATTTGACCGTGCGTTCGGCGAACTGTCTGAAAGCGGAAAGCATCTACTACATCGGTGATTTGGTACAACGCACCGAAGTGGAGTTGCTGAAAACTCCGAATCTGGGCAAGAAGTCGCTCACAGAAATTAAAGAGGTGCTGGCCCAACGTGGCTATGCACTGGGTATGAAGCTCGAGAACTGGCCGCCTGCCGGCCTGACTCAGGGCGTGATGATGGGCTAAGCCCGTCAGCTATTAAGGAATAAGACCATGCGCCATCGTAATTCCGGACGCAATTTCAGCCGCACTACTGCTCATCGCGAGTCGATGTTCCGTAATATGGCCGCGTCATTGTTTAAACATGAAATTATCCGTACCACTTTGCCGAAGGCTAAAGAGCTTCGCCGTGTTGCTGAGCCGCTCATTACCATTAGCAAGAACGATGGTGTAGCGAATCGCCGCTTGGCTTTTGCTCGTCTGCGCGACAAAGAGGCCGTTGGTAAGTTGTTCGTAGAGCTCGGACCGCGCTACAAGGAGCGTGCAGGTGGTTACTTGCGCATCCTCAAGTGTGGTTTCCGCGCCGGTGACAATGCACCGATGGCATACGTCGAGCTGGTTGATCGTCCGATGGACGATGCAGCGGCCGAGTAAGTGCTGAGAATCGATTAAAGCAAGGGCCCCGTCAGGGGCCTTTTGTTTTTGAGTAAATGCTTGATAATGCTGAACAACTGATACCGAGTATTCCTATGAATTTGAATCCATTGGCCTGGTCATTTCGCGCGCAGATGCTTTTCGGAGCATTTGTTTCAGCAGCGCTGATTGCCTACGCACTCTATGTTGAGCATGGGATGCTGATGCTGCCGTGTCCGTTATGCATCTATCAACGCATCGCGTTTGTATTGGTCGGTTCAGTTGGCCTGGTTGCCGCTCTACACAGCCCGAAAGGCCGATTGATGCGCGGAATTTATGGCTATGCGGCATTCTTCCTCGCGCTACTAGGGGCAGGCGTCGCGGCGCGGCACCTGTGGCTGCAAATGCAGCCGCCCTCGGGCTTCTCGAGCTGTGGCGGGGTGGGGTTGGAGCATCTATTTAAAAGTCTAGACTGGGTCGATGCCTTGGCGGTAAGTCTGTCCGGTTCGGCGGATTGTGCGAAAGTAGATTGGAGTTTGTTCGGGCTATCGATGCCCGGCTGGACCCT
The DNA here is from genome assembly GCA_965368785.1 of uncultured Gammaproteobacteria bacterium. Lineage (GTDB taxonomy): Bacteria > Pseudomonadota > Gammaproteobacteria > Xanthomonadales > Xanthomonadaceae > Silanimonas. The sequence continues at coordinate 14,431 of CBDUOG010000024.1, forward strand.
TATTTGTTACTCAATGTTAGCATTGGGCGCGCTCTGCGCAGCCCGTAATAAGCGCTAATCTTCACGCGCCTTGGTGTAGCATTTAACAAGCCGCTAAATTGGAATTTTGTATGACTGAGCAGAAGATCTCCGCCGTTTCGCCCGCGATCAATTGGGCGCCGGGATCATGGCGCTCATTTCCGGCGCGGCAGCAGCCTCAGTATCCTGATCAAGAGGCGCTAGCCGATGTGCTCACCGAACTGTCGGCGCTGCCGCCCTTGGTTACGTCCTGGGAAATCCTTTCTCTTCGCAACCAGATTGCGGAGGCTCAGGAAGGTAAACGGTTTTTGCTGCAAGGCGGTGATTGCGCTGAAAGCTTCGGCGACTGCCAGTCTGGTCTGATTTCAAATCGTCTCAAAGTATTGCTGCAGATGAGCTTGGTCCTCGTCCACGGCATGCGCCTGCCGGTGGTGCGGATCGGCCGCTTTGCCGGGCAGTATGCCAAGCCGCGCTCTACCGATTTGGAAACCAAGGACGGTGTCAGCCTGCCGAGCTATCGCGGCGACTTTATTAACGGCGCGCAGTTCACGCCGGAACAACGCCAGCCCGATCCTAAGCGAATGATCAAAGGTCATGCCCGTTCGGCACTAACCATGAATTTTATTCGCGCGTTGATCGATGGTGGTTTTGCTGATTTGCATCATCCGGAGTATTGGGACATGGCGTGGGCCGAGAAATCCGCTCTGGCTAGCGAGTATCACGAGCGTGTCGATGCGATCGCCGATGCGATCCGTTTTATGGAAACAATCTCCGGAGAGCAGGTTCACAATCTCAATCGGGTCGACTTTTTTACGTCGCATGAAGCGCTTTTGCTGCCTTATGAAGAAGCGCTTACCCGTGAAGTTCCCCGGCAGTGGGGGCATTTTAATTTATCCACGCACTTGCCTTGGATCGGAATGCGCACGGCTGATCTAGATGGTGCTCATGTCGAGTACTTCAGAGGCATTCGTAATCCGGTTGCAGTAAAAATTGGTCCGTCGGTGACGCCAGCGCAGCTGATGGGCCTGTGCGACGCGCTTAATCCGGATAATGAAGCTGGCAGATTAAGCTTTATCCATCGTATGGGTGTCGCCCAGATTGACGATAGACTGCGCCCGCTACTCGAAGCGGTGAAGCGCGAGGGGCGCAAAGTGCTGTGGGTGTGTGATCCGATGCACGGCAACACCGAGAGCACCAGCAATGGCTACAAAACGCGTCGCTTTGCAAACATCCGGGCCGAGCTCGAGAAGAGTTTTGAGATTCATCAGGCGGCCGGAACGCGGCTGGGCGGAGTCCATCTGGAGCTTACGGGTGAAAATGTCACCGAGTGCCTGGGTGGTGCTCGCGACTTGACCGAGCAAGACCTGCAACGCGCCTATCGATCAACCGTCGATCCGCGACTCAATTATGAGCAGTCGCTGGAGCTCGCGTTTTTGATCGTGGCAAAACATGCGCAGATGCCGCTGCGAAAGCACGGTCCGATTGAATAGGGCTGCGCAGAAAACTAGCGTTTAGTACTCTGCTGCTCTTGCAGGTTGTCGACTATTTTAGTCGCCTGGGCCCGGGTCACGCCGGTCAATTGATGAACCTTTTCAACGGCTTCATCGACTCTATTTTTGTCGATAAGAGCTTTCAGTTGCTGTTGCAGGGACGCACCCTGGCTCTGGATTTGTGCGTTGACCATCTCTTGCTGAACTTTCTCGCTGAGCTCAACCGCCCGTCGTCTAATCAGCTCTAAGTATTTTTGGCCGGCTTGGATGAGGCGGCCATGATGCAGGTCTTCGCGAATACTTTTTAAGTCAACAGTGGCTTTGTGTTCCGACAGGCTCTGCGCTTTTGCTGGCTGCGTAACGATGGGCTTCTCCGGAGCGAAGCGATCTGTCCAGCGGCCGGATTGGAAAATCTTGTTGCGATCGGGCTTAGGGTCGCGCAATAGCCAGGCCAGTACCAGGCCGATAGCTATTGCAGCGACTATGTAAACGCTTTGTTCCGCCATCTGATCACGCCTAAGGCTGATTCAGCTAACAGAGTACCAGCAAATTGTGCTTCCGGATTAAGCGCTGCGGGACGCGCGCTTGCGATCGTTCTCGGTGCGGAATTTTTTGCGCAGACGGATTTGCTTCGGAGTCACCTCAACCAGTTCGTCATCGTCAATAAACTCAAGCGCCTGTTCCAACGAAAACTTAATTGCCGGGGTCAGCGAAAGCGTTTCTTCCTTACCCGATGCGCGGAAGTTGGTGAGCTGCTTGGAGCGCACGGCATTGACCGTCAGATCATTATCTTTTGCGTGAATACCGACGATCTGCCCTTCATAAACTTCTTCTTGCGGCTGCACGAACAGGCGACCACGCTCCTGCATGGCCAACTGGCCGTACGCGGTGGAAGTGCCGGAGTCATTGGAGATCAGCACGCCATTCTGGCGCTGGCCGATACTGCCTTCGGCTTTCGGACCATAGTGATCGAATACGTGGAACAGCAAACCGGTTCCAGCGGTGAGTGTTCTGAACTCGGTTTGGAATCCGATCAGTCCACGCGCCGGAATGATGAACTCCAGACGCACCCGGCCTTTGCCATCACTTTCCATATTCTGTAGCACGGCTTTTCGCTCGCCCAGACGCGCCATGACGCCGCCCTGGAATTGCTCTTCCAAATCGGCAACCAATTGCTCAAACGGCTCCATCCAGACGCCATCTTCTTTACGCAAGATCACTTCGGGACGTGAAACTGCCAGCTCGAAGCCTTCGCGTCGCATCGTTTCGATCAGAATCGAGAGATGCAGTTCGCCGCGACCGGAAACTTTAAACTTATCGGCATCGCCGGTGTCTTCCACACGCAATGCCACGTTGTGTGCCGCTTCACGCATCAGACGATCGCGCATCTGGCGCGAGGTCAAAAACTTGCCACCACTGAGCTCCTTATGACCGGCAAATGGCGAGTCATTCACTTGGAACGTCATGGAGATGGTCGGCTCATCGACGGTGAGCACCGGCAAGGCTTCTGCGGCCGATGGGTCGCAAATGGTTTCCGAAATACCCAGGTTTTCCACGCCGCAGATCGCAATGATATCGCCGGCCTGCGCCTCTTCCACGTCAACACGCTCTAGGCCCATAAAGCCCATTACTTGCAGAACTCTGCCGTTACGCGGCTTGCCGTCCCGGTCAATAACCGTCACATTGGATTTTGGTTTGATTTTGCCGCGTTGGATACGGCCGATACCGATGACGCCTACGTATGGGCTGTAGCTCAAAGACGTAATGCGCATTTGGAAGGGGCCTTCCAAGTTAACCGGTGGCGGGTTGACCTTATCGATAATCGCCTGAAACAGGGGGGTCATGTCGCCGGAACGGACTTCCGGATCCAGACCGGCATAGCCGTGCAATGCGGAGGCATAGACCACATCAAAATCCAGCTGCTCATCGGTTGCACCCAAGCGGTCGAACAGATCGAAGGTTTGGTTGATGACCCAATCGGCGCGCGCACCGGGGCGATCAATCTTGTTAACTACAACAATCGGCTTGAAGCCCATTTCGAATGCCTTCTGGGTCACGAAGCGGGTTTGCGGCATTGGACCGTCCATTGCATCGACCAACAGCAATACTGAGTCGACCATCGACAAAACACGTTCCACTTCACCACCGAAGTCGGCGTGGCCCGGGGTATCGACGATATTGATACGGAACTCTTCGCCTTCCGGTGAAATCCAGCGAATTGCTGTGTTTTTCGACAGAATCGTGATGCCGCGCTCTTTTTCCAGGTCGTTGCTGTCCATTACCCGATCCGGGATAACTTCGCGCTCGCTGAACGTGTTCGATTGCTTAAGCAGTTGATCAACCAGGGTGGTTTTGCCGTGGTCAACGTGGGCAACGATGGCGATATTTCTGAGATTTTTAATGGACATGACTAATGCACCTGCTGGAGGTGCCTGGGCTGAAGGTTAATCCGCTATTATAGCGGGTCTGAAGGCGCATCAGCGGATTCATTTGAATTGAGCCACGGGCTCCGGTTCAGTTTGGGCCCGGGCAAGAGCGCATAAGCCCCATTTTTAGATAAGTTCTGGAGACAATATGAGTAATTTAACCGCCGTTCTAAATACCAGCCGTGGCGAGATCCGCATTGCCCTGGAAGATGAAAAGACGCCCTTGACGGTTGCAAGCTTCGTCAACTTAGTTCAGCACAAGTATTACGACGGATTGAGTTTTCACCGCGTTATTCCTGATTTTATGATCCAGGGCGGCTGCCCGAACGGCGATGGTCGTGGCGGCCCCGGTTATCGTTTTGAAGATGAATGCCATAAGGACCTCGGCCATCAGCGCGGAGTTCTTTCTATGGCCAATGCCGGACCGGGTACCAACGGTTCGCAGTTTTTTATTACCCATGTGAATTGCGAGTGGCTCAATGGCAAACACACCGTGTTCGGCAAAGTCATCAGTGGCTTGGAAGTGGTAGACAGCGTGGTTGGTGGCGATAAGATCGAATCGATCACGATTGAAGGCGACACCAGCACGGTGTTGGCTGCCCACGCCGATCGCGTTGCGCAATGGAACAAGGTCATTGAGGCCTGATCAGGCGTAGTCAACGGCTCATAAAAAAGGCGCCTGAGGGCGCCTTTTTTGCAATGACAAAACCAGTTATCTGGGCAAGAACTGGATGCTGTCTAAAAGCTTGTTTACGGCTTGCTGATCGCGTCCGAAATAGTACTCGCGCGGCGCATACCAAACCACGCTGGTTAGGCGGCCATCGCGAACTGCCGCCGCCGCTGTGCCCGAATAAAGCAGGCCGCTGGTCGCGGTCATATCGAAATCGAAGCGCAATCCGGAAACCGGGCCAAACTGTGCCGGTCGCAAATTCGAGGTTTGCAAATCCGTCCATGACTGTTCTTTGAGCGCATCGACGATCAGGTCCTGAATCTCATCCTCTCGCATGCCCAGCTTGAACCACGGCCCATTGGGCTGGGATCGACGCTGCTTAGCCCGCAAGAACACATGTTCTTTGGGCTTGACCGCCGAATAGATTCTCAGTGAATTGAGTAGGTGTCCATCGATCGTCCAACTTTCAATCCGGTGTAGCTTTTGTCGGGACCAGTCCAGATCACTGTCGATTCTCATGTCGAAGACATCCGACGTGCCCGCCTCTTTTAGCGATGTCGAAGCACAGCCGCTGAGGAGTAAAACAAAAACACTGATTAAGACCGGCCAGGTAAAGAATTTCAGCTTCACAGTTCACTCCTCATTTGTTCAATCTTCCTCTGTATGAAAGCGGCATCCGGAGCCTGCTCGTAACGATCCAGATAGGTAGAAAAGGCGTCGATGGCTGCCTGATTGTCGCCGCGGTTCCGATAGACAGTACCTAGTTCGCGCCATGCTTCCGGCGGACAATCGGGTAGGGTAATAGCCTGTTCAAACAATTCCGCTGATTTTTCTAGATCGCCCTCCGCCCGGCGCTGCCGATGCGCCTCGCCCAGATAAAAGATATACAAGCCGCTCAGGTGGTCTGGGTTCGCCTTAATCAAGTCGGTAATTACTTGAATGGTTGCCTTAAAGGTTCGCTTGGATAACTCTTCATCCAGCCACGCGCGAATATGTGGCTTCATGACTTCGCGGTACGGCTCCTGAAACTTCTGTTGATCTGAAGCCGCATTGGTTTTTCCGGCCTCGACCATCGTTGCCAGTCGCTCGGTAGTACGCGGATGGCTTGCGAATACAGGGAACGGTCGACGCTGCTCAGAAGCTAGTTCTTCGTTGCGCATTCTCTGCCATATACGCGCGCCGGCATTGGCATCGTACTTCAGAGAGTTTGAAATTCTAAACCCCAAATTATCAGCCTCGCGCTCCATGTCTCGTGAAAACTTGGACAAGACGCCCACGCCGATCAGTTGCGCAACCGAACCAGCGATGCCAACGCCGGCACCGTAGGTAACCAGACCTACCGTTGCCATCAGCGCGCTACCGCGCTTTGCCTTATTCCATAACTGCAGGCTATGCCTTGCCCGGTAATGGCCGAATTCATGGCCCAGGATCAGCGCGAGCTCAGACTCGTCTTGAATGCGCAGCAATGCGCCTGTAAAGAAAATCATGACGCCATTAGGTGCCATCGACGCATTGAACGCGGGAATGTCGAGGACATAAATGCGCAAATCGCTGCAATACTCATCGACAATTTTGCAAGCGACCTTGCGAATGTAGGCATTGAGCTCAGGGTCGTGCACGACCAGTGGCGAGTGCCGCAACTCTTTCTCGGATTGATTCATGCCGTACCAGAGCTCTGCCTCGGTGCTGCCGTCGATGGGTTTCTCACCGGGGGTGATTGGCGGTGGTGCTTTGCCATTTTGCGCAGACACATTGCCGATAGCCAGAGTGACTATCGCGAGCAATACAGTGAGTCGCATGTTCATAAGGGCAGCTTCTTCAACAGTGCATCGACTGTTCGCTTTGCGCTTTCCTGATCGCGCAAATCACCGTGCTCCCGGGCTATCAGATTGAACCAGACAACCTGCCCGCTATTGAGATCAACCAATAGTGCCACGCCAAACTGCGTTCCACCGCCGATATCGGTCACCGTGCCCATAGCAGCTCCGGCCAGGAAGCCCAGAATTCGCAGAGCCTTACGGCCACCGCTGGCATAACTGTCTCGGACATAGGTAAATAGCGCGTAGTCGGCTCCGGTCTGGGTCTTGAGCTCGGTAACGCCAGGCCCCAGAGTCCAGTCCATCCGGTATCTGCCTGTATTCGGGTCTTTCTTAGTTGCCAGTTGTGATCCCGCCCAACTGGTTTGCGCGATCGAAATCGCGACCGCTTCATTGAGCCGGACGATCTGCCCGAGGCGTGAGGAGGGCTGCAGGCCATCAGGAATGTCAAAATCCGGCTTGTGCTCAATATCTGCTTGTTCCAGGACCTCTCGAACGGCAGCCGGGTAGTTGCGACGGGCCGCCTCGCTCCATTCCTTATTCGGCTCCATCAGGCCACCGGCCGTGAGCACGTAAAGCTCGATATCCGGATCAACAATCACCACGCTCCCGGCAACTTTCAGCTTATTTCCGGCATCGTCCGTGGCCTGACGGACCTGCGCGTTCAGTGATACGGCGACCAGCAAAAATGCGAATACCGCAACCTGCATAGAACGTTTCACAAACATCTGCATAAAAATCCTTGGGCGAAGCCCTATTTCATCGAGTTGTGTGTCGAATATGACCCTTCCAGTGTTTATACGTCAACCCGATGTAGGTGGCCGGTGTGGTATCTTTAACAGCTTGGTTTCCGGTCATTTTTCCAAGGATCAGCATGTTGCAATTAGCGAAACGAGTAGGGCGGGCGAAGCCCAGCGCGATTATGATGGTGGCCGACAAGGCCAAGGCCCTTAAAGCAGCCGGACGCGACATCATTAGCTTTTCGATCGGCGTACCTAATTTTCTGCCGGGCGGACATGTTTACGAAGCCGCCAAAAAGGCCATGGACCATGATTCGGGCCAATACGGTAGCAATCGTGGCTCAGACGCGCTTTTGGACGCGTTTCTGGCCCATATCGAGGACCTGGGCCTCACAGGCTACACCCGGGCCAACTGCGCGGTCGGTATCGGCGCCAAGCACCTGCTCTACAACTTGGCCGAAGCCTTGCTGGATGAGGGCGATACTATCGCTTTTCCGGCACCGTACTGGACCAGCTATCTCGATATCGCTGAGATTGTAAACGCCAAAATTCAGCTATTGCCTTGCCCGGCTGCGCAAAACTACAAGCTGACCCCGGAGCAGTTGGATGCCGCATTAGCGAAAAAGCCGAAGGTCTTTCTATTCAACAACCCCTCAAATCCCACGGGCATGGTGTATTCGGCCGACGAAGTAGCTGCGTTGGCCAAAGTGCTGGTTAAGCACCCCGATACCTGGGTGATTACGGACGATATTTACAATCGAATGCTATTCGACAAACTCGCCTATTCAAATTTCGTGCAATTTGAGCCAAGCCTGCGTGAGCGGGTGATTTTCGTTGATTCCATTTCGAAGACCTACGGTATGCCGGGCTGGCGTGTGGGCTTGATTGCCGGGCCGGAATCGGTCGCAAAAGCTCTGGTTACGCTTAACTCAAATCACATCACCAATATTCCGGAAATTGTTTCCGCTGCCGCAGTTGCGGCGCTTTCCGGTCCGCAAGATGTGCCCGATGAAAAAGCCCGCGAATTTGAACGCAAGCGCGACATAGTCATGGCGACGATGAGCTCGATTCCGGGAATCGTTTGCCCGAAACCGCAAGGCGCATTCTACGTATTCCCCGATGTGTCCTGTGCCTTCGGCAAGTCTCACGGTGAAATGAAAATAAACAACGATGTCGACTTGTGTAATGCGCTGCTCGAAGCCAAGGGCGTGGCCTGTGTGCCGGGCTCGGCATTCGGTGAGCCCAGGGCGCTTCGCATCAGTTACACCTGTCCGAGCGCGCAACTTGAGCCCGGCTTACAGCGCATCAAAGAGTTTTTTGCTGAATTAAAATAATTATCTGAAACCGGGCGAGTTTCGTAGCTCGCTCAAATGGAGAAAACATATGAAAAAACCCGTTCGCGTTGCTGTCACCGGAGCTGCCGGTCAAATCGGTTACTCCCTGCTTTTCCGGATCGCGTCCGGTGAAATGCTCGGCAAAGATCAACCGGTCATTTTGCAGTTGCTTGAGTTGCCGATGGAAAAAGCACAGGAAGCCTTGCGTGGCGTGATGATGGAGCTTGAAGACTGTGCATTCCCGTTGTTAGCGGGCATGGTCGGCACCGATAACGCGGAAGTCGCATTTAAAGATGCCGATGTTGCGCTCTTGGTTGGTGCGCGGCCGCGCGGGCCGGGAATGGAGCGCAAAGATCTGCTGCTCGAGAACGCAAAGATTTTCACCGCACAAGGTGCGGCTTTGAATAAAGTGGCATCGCGGAATGTGAAAGTGTTGGTCGTCGGAAACCCGGCAAACACCAATGCCTACATTGCAATGAAGTCGGCCCCCGATTTGCCGGCAAAAAACTTTACGGCAATGCTGCGTCTGGATCATAACCGCGCGCTGAGCCAATTGGCCGGTAAGGCAGGCGTGGCAGTTGGTGATATTGAGAAGATGCTTGTGTGGGGGAATCACTCGCCGACCATGTATCCGGATTACCGGTTTGCGTTGGTCGCGGGCAAGTCACTGAAAGACGGCATAAACGATGAAAGCTGGAATCGCGAGACGTTTATTCCGAAAGTAGGTAAGCGCGGCGCAGCCATTATTGAAGCGCGCGGTTTGTCATCGGCGGCGTCTGCAGCCAATGCGGCGATTGATCATATTCGTGACTGGGTGTTGGGCACCGATGGCAAGTGGGTCACGATGGGTATTCCTTCGGACGGTTCTTACGGTATTCCCAAAGACGTCATGTATGGCTTCCCGGTGACCTGCAAAGATGGTGAGTACACCATGATTAAGGACTTGCCGGTCGATGACTACAGTCGCGAGATGATGAACAAGACACTGGCCGAGCTTGAAGAAGAGCGCGCCGGCGTAGCTCACCTGCTCTAAGCGAATATGCGCAAGAGCTTTGCGGTTTTTTGTGGAGCACGATCCGGAATAAACGGCTCCTACACCAGCGCCATCGTGTCGCTGGTGCAGGCCATCGCGGATAAACAGGGCAGCGTCGTTTACGGTGGTGGTCGGGTGGGTTTGATGGGGGAGTTGGCGACGGCATCGATCGTCGCTGGAATTCCAGTTATTGGAGTCATTCCGAAAATGCTATCGGGACTCGAGTTGGCCCACCCAAATCTTACCGAGCTACATGTGGTGGCGAATATGCATGAACGCAAAGCGCTGATGGCGAGTCGCGCTGATGCATTCATTGCGGCCCCCGGTGGCTTTGGAACCTTAGACGAAATATTTGAGGCCATCACCTGGTCACAGTTGGGTATTCAAACTAAACCCGTTGGCTTTTTGAATATCGATGGCCTGTTTGATCCTTTGCGCGAGGCAATTCATTCGCTAAGCAAGGCCGGATTTATATCGGAAGAGCATGTCAATGCATTGATCTTCGAGCCCGATGCGAAAAAGCTGATTGAGGCATTAATTGAAGTACAGGTTCCGCTGCCACGCAGTGAAGTTAGGGCCAAATAAATTTAGGAATAAAAGATGAGTTCAGGCAGTCTCGGGAAACAATTTCGCATAGCGGTTCAAGAAGAATCACCCCTGCAAGTAATGGGTGCTATTACCGCGTATGCCGGAATGATGGCTAAGCGCGTTGGATATAAATCGCTATACCTTTCCGGTGGTGGTGTTGCAGCAAACTCCCTGGGCGTGCCGGATCTGGGCGTCAGTTCGATGGAGGACGTTTTGATCGATGCCCGGCGTATCGTTGAGGCGACTGAAATGCCTTTGTTAGTCGACATTGATACCGGCTGGGGCGGGGCATTTAATATTGCACGTACTATTCGCTCATTTACTCGCGCCGGCGTTGCCGCTGTTCATATGGAGGACCAGGTCGGTCAAAAACGCTGCGGTCATCGCCCGGGTAAAGAGGTCGTATCTACGCAGGAAATGGTCGACCGGATTAAGTCTGCGGTAGATGCCAAAACCGATAGCGACTTCGTCTTAATGGCGCGCACCGATGCAGCTGCCGTCGAGGGTTTGAATGCCGCCATCGATCGCGCATGCGCCTATGTCGAAGCGGGTGCGGATATGGTTTTCCCGGAAGCGATGCGCTCACTTGATGATTATCAGAAAGTGAAAGCCGCGGTAAAGGTTCCCATTCTGGCGAACTTAACTGAGTTCGGATCCACGCCATTTTTCACGACCGACGAGCTCCATGCTTCCGGCGTAGATATTGCGCTGTATTGTTGTGGCGCCTACCGCGCAATGAACAAAGCAGCATTACACTTTTATGAGACCGTTCGTCGCGAAGGAACTCAAAGAAACATAATCGATAGTCTGCAGACGCGAGCAGAGCTCTATGACTTTCTTGGCTACCACAATTATGAAGCCAAGCTGGACGAACTGTTCGCGAAGAATAAAACTCAGGAGTAATTAATGTCAGATACAACTCAATCAAATTTGCCGAAGCCGAAAAAATCCGTTGCGCTTAGCGGCACCGCCGCCGGAAATACGGCGCTGTGCACGGTGGGGCGTAGCGGCAATGACTTGCACTATCGCGGTTATGACATTAAAGACCTGGCAAACGAGTCGACCTTCGAAGAGGTGGCCTATCTTCTCGTACACGGTCGCTTACCGAATGCGAATCAGTTACGCGCATACAAAAGCAAATTGATGCGTTTAAGAGGCCTGCCGGCAATCGTCACCGAAGCACTTGAGCTGGTACCGGCGAATGCTCATCCGATGGACGTATTGCGCACGGGTTGCTCGGTGCTGGGCACGGTCCTGCCCGAGCGCGATGGTCACCCGCCGTCTGAAGCTCGTGATATCGCGGATCGCTTAATGGCGAGTTTTGGCTCGATGCTGCTGTACTGGTGGCATTTCACCCGAAATGGCCGCCGCATCGATACGGAAACTGACGACGATTCTATCACTTCGCATTTTTTACATTTGTTGCACGGCAAAGCGCCCAGCGCGTTGGAGTCACGCTCGCTTGATCGGTCATTAGTGCTGTATGCCGAGCATGAGTTTAATGCCAGTACATTCGCTGCGCGCGTCATCGCGGGGACCGGCTCAGATATCTATTCGTGTATTGCTGGCGCAATCGGTGCACTGCGCGGCCCCAAACACGGTGGAGCCAATGAGGTGGCGATGGAAATCATTGCGCGCTACGGTAGTGCAGATGAAGCGGAAGCTGATATCCGTGCACGCGTTGAGCGAAAGGAAATCGTCATTGGATTCGGGCATCCGGTCTATACCGTGGGTGACCCGCGAAATCCAATCATCAAAGAGATTAGCCGCGAGTTATGTAAAGCCGGCGGAAACCCGACCTTGTTCGACATCAGTGAGCGAATCGAGACGTTGATGTGGGATATGAAAAAGATGTTTCCAAACTTGGATTGGTACAGTGCGTCGGCCTATCACATGATGGGCATACCCACCGCCATGTTTACACCCCTGTTTGTACTGGCGCGCACTTCCGGCTGGAGCGCGCATATTATCGAGCAGCGCGAAGACGGGAAAATTATTCGACCCAGCGCCAATTACACAGGACCGGAAGATCGCGCTTATGTGCCAATTGCCAAGCGCTAAGCTCAGCGGTTAAATGTGAAAACGCCGGCAGTTGCCGGCGTTTTTTTAACCCTCTTCGGCCTGCGCGAGCAAGACTGATCTAGCGTGTTTCGGCTTCAGCCGTTGAACTTTGAAGAATGTGTGACCGCCAATTCGGGCGACCTCCGGCGAATCGGCCCAAACTGGATTTGCAATATCCATTGCGGCAAAGTGGCTGGCACCTGGCACGACTTCCCGGCGCTGACCCAACGGCAGCATCCACTGCTCCTGAGCTTCAAATGCGACTTTAACTGCACGCTCCCAGGCTTTGATGTTGCGCAGACGATAGTCCGGGCTGACCAGGGTCGGTGCGAACTGTTTGGGGGCAGTTACCACTTCACACACATTGGTTCCCCACAACCCGCTGTCGCGGCGGCGTAGGGCCACCTCGGCAACCGCCCGTTGCCCCTGCTCAGACTGATCACGAGCTTCCAGGTATACGGTTGTCGCTAAGCACAATGGCTCGGCATGAGAAGCCGGCAATAAACTAGCCAACCACATCAAGAATGAAAGTTTCATGGCGCTTCCTTACTCCGTTGAGCCGCACTTCTCTCAGCTGGTTGTTCTATGACCAGTAAACGTAAGTTTTGAGGGAGGCGGTCTAGCGCATTGGGGATGGACGGGCATTTCGCCCGCTCCTGCGTGCTCTACTGACACGCAGAACCCCGCTTAAGCCATGTACGCGGGGCCGGTTCTGGGCCGGATGCTACGGGTTTGAGCCTAACCTAGGCTGAACGACGCGCGTTCACAAGGCAGCGACCGGTGCCTTGTCGGACCCGAAACACCGCCCTTAAATTGGCGGCAGCACTCGCCCTAAATGACAGCGGCGACGGCTGCACCTTGCGCGATTGCGGCCTTCGCGTCAAGTTCTGCGGCCTTGAAAGCGCCCCCGATGATGTGAATCGGGCGGCCCATGGCCTGCAACTGCATGGCCAGCTCGCGATTCGATTCTTGCCCGGCGCAGACCACGACGGTGTCCACATTGAGCAGTTGTGCTTGACCTTGTCGCTCAATCAATAAGCCGTGGTCGTTGATCAGCTTGTACTCAACCGCGTCGATCATCGTGACCCCGGCTGCCTTGAGCTCTGCCCGGTGGATCCAGCCGGTCGTTTTGCCCAGGCGGCTGCCTAGTCGTCCTTCGCTACGCTGGAGCAACCAGATATGCCGGTCAGTGAAATGCGGCGTCGCAGGTTTGAGCCCACCAGGCTCAGCGGAGCGTGGATCAACTCCCCAATGATCAAGCCAGGTCTGCTTGTCTATGGCGTCTTTCTGGTGCGCTAGAAAGACCGCGACATCAAAGCCAATGCCTCCGGCGCCAATAATCGCTACGCGTTTGCCTGCCATGCGCTTGCCACTGATTAGCTCCTGATAGTCGCAGACCATCGGGTGTCCGGCGCCGTCGATTAGCACTTCGCGCGGACTCACGCCGGTGGCAATGATGATTTCATCAAATTCACTCAGGGCTTGCGCAGTCGCTTTGGTGTTTAGCTTTGTTTCGACCTGATGTTTTTGCAGCATCACCGTGAAATAACGAAGGGTCTCGTTAAACTCTTCTTTGCCCGGGATGCGCTTGGCGTAGTTGAATTGCCCGCCAATGTGATTGCTAGCTTCAAACAAGGTGACCTTATGGCCGCGTTCGGCTGCGACCTTGGCGGCAGATAGGCCGGCCGGGCCCGCACCCACAACCGCGACGCGTTTTGTTTTGCCTGAGGCGATGATGGGGCGTTCTTTTTCGTAACCCGCTCGCGGGTTAACTAGACAGGTTGCTCGCCGGTTCTGAAACACGTGGTCCAGGCATGCCTGATTGCAGGCAATACAGGTGTTAATTTCCTGCTCGCGGCCCTGCGCGGCCTTGTTGACCCACTCGGGATCGGCCAGAAACGGGCGTGCCATAGACACCATATCAGCCTGACCACCCGCAATGATCGCTTCAGCCTGCTGCGGCATATTGATGCGGTTGGTGGCAACCAGAGGAATTTGTACGTGGGGCTTGAGCCGCTCAGTGACCGAAGCAAACACCGAGCGCGGCACCGAAGTGGCAATGGTCGGTATTCTGGCTTCGTGCCAGCCGATCCCGGTGTTAATGATGGTGGCGCCGGCGGCCTCGATGGTTTTTGCCTGATAGACGATGTCATCCCAAACCGCGCCCTCCGGCACCAGTTCGAGCATCGATAAGCGATAAACGATGATGAAATCTTTGCCGACCGCTTCGCGCGTGCGACGGACGATCTCTTCCGCAAAGCGGCTGCGGTTTTCCAGGCTACCGCCCCATTTATCGTGTCGCTTATTGGTTCTGGCGGACAGGAATTGGTTGATCAGGTAGCCCTCAGAGCCCATGATCTCAACCCCGTCGTAACCGGCCTCGCGCGCTAAACGTGCGCAGCGCACAAAGGATTTGATCTGCTGTTCAACACCCCAGCTGGTCAGAGCGCGTGGTTTAAACGGGCTAATCGGCGATTTGATTGCGCTGGGTGCAACCGCTAAGGGGTGGTATGCATAACGAC